>JAPSIU010000262.1 GCA_031178565.1 Leucobacter sp.
ACCAGGCGCGCGGTCCAACCAGCCGCCGCGAACTGCACGGCGGAATCGGTCGCTCCGGTGAGGTCGTCGGCGACGATCGCGACGATCGGCGCCGGCGCGTCGCCGCGCGATTCAGAGCCGGGGCGAGTCATCGTGTTCCAGCTGCTCCTGCTCGGCCTGTGAGGGAAGCCCTCCCTGCCGCTTCAACACCCAGGCCGCGAGGAGCGGCGCGAGCACCGCGGAGACGAGGACCGCCGACGCCACCTGCGCGGTGGCGACCTCGACGTACGGCTCGAACCTCGGGTCGGCGGCCGCGATGATGGCGGGGGTCGCGATCGCGTTGCCGGCGGTGGTGGCGGAGGCGATGCCGATGCCCGACTGCTTGCCGCGGCGCAGGATCCACCGGTAGCCGACGTACGCGAGGGCGCCCGTGACGAGCGTGGCGATCGCGCCGACCAGGAGCCCCGAGATACCACCCGTGACGACGTTGCCGAGGTTGATCCCCGTGCCGAGCGCGAACGCGAAGAAGGGGATCACGATGTTCGGGACGGGTCGCATGACCTCGGTCCACCGCGCGTCGAGGTTTCCGACGATCACACCCGCCAGCAGGGGGATCACTGCGGCGAGCAGGAGGGTGAAGGGAATGTCGGCCAGCCCGGCGGCGCCCAGGAACAGCATCGAGAAGAAGGGGCCGTCGTTGATGGCCGACGCCATGTACGCGCCGCGGTCCCGCGCGTCCCCGTATCGGCCGGTGAACGCCAACCAGAGCCCGCCGTTGCTGTTGTCCATGGTGACGATCAGCGCGAGAATCGATACCCCGAGGACCCCGTCGATACCGACGATGTTGCCGAGCACCACGACGAGCGTCGCGGGGACGATCGACTTCATGAGCAGGATCGTCCCCGTGGTCGCCAGGACCGGGCCCGAGGTCTTCAGCGTGATCTGCATGCCGGTCGCGAAGATCAGAACCGCGATGAGCGGCAGCGCGCTGTCCTTGAACAGCGCCGTGGTGAAGTTGCCGAGCTCCAGGAAGCCCGGAGCGAAGGTTCCGACGATGGATCCCAGGACGAGCGGGATGAGCATGAGCCCGCCCGGGATCCGGTTCATTCCGTCGAAGAGCGGAACGCGGCTACGAACTGATTCGGCAACCATGGCGAATCTCCTTTGGTGTCTGGTGCGCACGGTGAATTGTACGTACACAGAGTACCTACATCAAGAGGAATGTCAAGGCGACCCCGAGCGGCGCCCGTCGCGGACCACCACGATCGAGTCCCCTCAGACGGCGACGGGATCGGGAGTCAGCAGCCGCAGTTCGCGCAGCACCGCGAGCACCTGCTCGTGCCGGTTGAAGGTGTAGAGGTGGATCGACGGAGCTCCCCCGGCGAGCAGCTCGCGCGCGAGCCCGACCGTGTGCTCCACGCCCAGCTCCGGCGCGAAACCGCCGGCCGCCTCCATCTCGCGCTCCAGCTCGACCGGCGCCGGGCGCCCCGCGAGAGAGGCCACCTTCCGCAGCTGGCCGCTCGTCGAGACCGGCATGAGGCCGGGAAGCACCGGGATCCGCAGCCCCGCGGCCCTGGCGTCGTCCACGAACCCCAGGTACTCCTCGGCGCGGAAGAACAGCTGGGTGATCGCGAGCTGCGCGCCGGCCTCCTGCTTGGCGACGAGCCAGTCGACGTCGGCCGATCGGGAGCGCGAGAGCGGGTGCCCGTTCGGGTAGACCGCGACCGCGGTGCGCCCCACACTCGTGAGCGGAGGGCGCTCCGCTCTCGCCTCGGCGATCAGCTCGACCAGTTCGAGCGAGCTGAGCGACCCAGACACCGCCGGGTCGTCCTCGCCGGAACCGCGCGGCGGATCCCCGCGCAGTGCCAGGAAGTCGTGCACGCCCGCGTCCATGATCGCGTGGATCGTCCCGCGCACCTTTTCCCGGCTCTCGCCCACGGTCGTGAGGTGCGCGAGCGGCAGAGCATCGGTGCGGCCCCGCAGGTACTTCAGCAGATCGAGCGAGGCGTCGCGATTCGAACCGTTCGCGCCGTAAGTCACCGAGATGAAGTCCGGCCTCGCCGCGGAGAGGTGCTGCACGGCGTGGCCGAGCGCGAGCGCGGCGGCCCCGCTGCGGGCGGGGAACACCTCGAACGAGAAGCGGGCGCGCGTCGGAGCGCTTCCGGCGAGCGGCAGCGGGGTCATGCGTGCGCTCCGTTCACGACGGGGACGAGCGCCGGCGCTGCCGGCGCTTCCGACTCCGGCAGAGCGGAGGCCGCGGACGCCTCGGGCACAGCGGATGCCGCGATCGGCGAGGGTCCTCCGCCGATCTCTTCCTGGGCGAGGCGGGTTCCGCGCACCCGAGCGGCGATCTTCGCGAATGCGACGTCGCGGGCGAAATCGGGCGAACCGTGCCTCGGCTTCTCGTCGATGAGGTACGGCGAGAAGCCGCAGTCGTCGGTGGAGCCGAGCAGCTCGGGCGGGATGAAGCGGGCTGCGCGCACGAGTTGATCCCGGATCCCCTCCGCCGTCTCGAGCTTGGGGCTCGTCGGGTCGGTGACGCCGACGAGCACCCGGGGACGCGTCCCCTCCGCCCGCGCTCGCAGCTGACCCCCGACGAGGCGCGCGACGAGGTCGGGATCCCGCTCGCTCGCGGCCTGCACGAGGAAGTAGCCAGCCTCGATCTGGAACAGCTCCGGGATCAGCTCGGCGTAGTCGACGTCGGCGCTGTGCGCGGAATCGTTGTCGTTGCCCGGGCACGTGTGCACGCCGACGGCCTCCCGCTGCCAGGGCGCGAGGCGATCCAGCACCCGGTTGATGAGCTCGATGAAGCCGCCGAGCGCTTCGGGTCCCGCCCAGGGCGCCCGCAGGTCGCGACGCAGCGCCAGTCTGCCCTCCGTGAAATCGATCGTGACCCGGGCGGCTCCGGAGTCGAAGCAGCGCCGGATGTCCTCCGCGCAGCCCTCCACAACGTCCTCGAGGAACTCGCCGCGCGAGTAATCGCCGAGGCCCGCCTCCGGGACCATGAGCGACAGCATCGAGGGCGAGATCACCGCCTGCTTGAGCGGGAGGTCGGTGAGCGCCCGGGCGGCGCGGACGTCGTCCGAGGCCCAGGCCCGGAAGGCGAAGGGCGCACGTGCGAGGCTCGGGATCACCCGGTGATGCCCGTCCGCGAAGACGGCGAAGACGGGCCCCTCACCGACCTCGTCGGTGTTCGCCGTGGTCCCGAGCGGGTAACTCGCGAAGCTCTGCCGACGCTGCTCCCCGTCGCTGACGATCGGCGAACCGGTCGCCGCGAACTGCTCGAGGGTCGCGCGGACGGCGCGATCCTGCTCCTCGAGCAGCTCGTCCTCCGAGACGAGACCCGTCTCGGCGTCGAGCACCGCGCGCTGCAACCGCGCGGTGCGCGGCAGGGATCCGACCGGCTCCGTCGGCAGCGTCCCGCTCGGCCAGGAACCCGCGCCGGCGATCACGCCGCCCCCTCGCGGACGGCCCTCGCGGCCCGTACCAGGTTGGTGAGGCTCGCGACCGTCTCCTCGTAGCCGCGGGTCTTCAGGCCGCAGTCCGGGTTCACCCAGAGCTGCTCCCCCGGGATCCGCGCCGCGGCGAGCCTGATGAGCTCAGCCTGCTCGTCGACGCTCGGCACCCGGGGCGAGTGGATGTCGTACACGCCGGGACCGATCCCGCGCGAGTAGCCGTGATCTCCCAGCGGCTCGACGACGTCCATGCGGCTGCGGGCGGCCTCGATGCTGGTCACGTCCGCGTCGAGCCCGTCGACCGCGCCGATGATCTCGCCGAACTCCGAGTAGCAGAGGTGCGTGTGGATCTGCACCTCCGCCTCGGCTCCGCTCGTCGCGAGGCGGAACGCGCCGACCGACCAGTCGAGGTAGGCGGGCTGGCGATCGGCGTCGAGCGGCAGCAGCTCGCGCAGCGCCGGCTCGTCGACCTGCACGATGCGAATGCCGGCGTCGACGAGATCGTCGATCTCATCGCGCAGCGCGAGCGCGACCTGCGCGGCCGTGTCCGCGAGCGGCTGATCGTCGCGGACGAAGGACCAGGCGAGGATCGTGACCGGACCGGTGAGCATTCCCTTGACGGGACGGTCGGTGAGCGACTGCGCGTAGGAGGACCAGGCCACCGTCATGGGGGCGGATCGGGACACGTCTCCCCAGAGGATCGAGGGGCGGGTCGCGCGGGTGCCGTACGACTGCACCCAGCCGTGCTCGGTGACCGTGAAGCCGTCGAGCAGTTCCGCGAAGTACTGCACCATGTCGTTGCGCTCGGCCTCGCCGTGCACGAGAACGTCGAGGCCGATCTCCTCCTGGAGACGGATCACGCGCTCGATCTCCTCGCGGAGGAATCCGTCGTAGGCCGCCTGGTCGATCTCGCCCCGGATGAACGCCGCGCGTGCTCTGCGGATCTCGGCGGTCTGCGGGAAGGAACCGATCGTGGTCGTCGCGAGCTGCGGGATGTCCAGCGCGCGCTGGGCGTCGCGCCGAGCGGATTCCTCCGCCCGAGCCCGGT
>JAPSIU010000263.1 GCA_031178565.1 Leucobacter sp.
ACATGTTTACCTGTCAACAAGAAGATACATAAACTTGATTAACGACAATCAGCTGCCCCGGCGGCGGCCGCGGAGCCGTGGCCGCTGTCTGCCATACTCGACAGACACGTGTCATCGGCAGTGAGAACCCCGAGGGAGGCGCTGTGGTCTCGCAGGCAAGAAAACAGGGCACCGCCAGGCTCGTCATACCCGACGGGGCCGTCACCGAGCCGCTGGAGCACACGCTCGACCACGAGAACTTCACGCCGCGCCTGATGGCGCTGCTCACCCACGCACTGGTGTGGCGGGAGTCGTACGAGCTGCGCAAGCAGTTCGGGATGGGCACGAACGAGTGGCGGGTGCTCTCATCGCTCGCCATCAACCCGGGCTACACCTCCGGCGATGTCGCCGCCTTCCTCGACCTGAACAAGGCGGTCGTCTCCAAGAGCACGAACGTGCTGCTCGAGCGCGGGCTCATCGTGCTCGGCGAAGGGCCTCGAGGATCGCGCCCGATCTACCTCACGGAGGCGGGCGTCGAGATGCACGACAGCATGCTCCCGATCTCGGTGCAGGGCCAGACCATCATCCTCGAGGACATCCCGGAGGCCGACGTCGAGCGCCTGAACCGGGTGCTGCGCGAGATGCTCAAGAAGACGCGCGAGCTGCACCGGGTCGAGGTCGCGGCGGAGCGGGGCGGGTGAGACTCGGGACCGAGTGAGGCGCGCGACCCGCCGCCCCTACGCCTTCCGGTAGTTCTCCCGTGCGAAGCGGGAGAACGGGGCCGGCGCCACCGTCGCACGCACCCGGACCTGGCGGTGCCGCTCGACCGCCGGCTTGCGGGTGTTGGGCTCCTCGCCCCAGACGATCTCGACCTCGGTTCCCGGCTCGGCGTGCGCCGCGTCGAGGCTCGCGAGCGAGACGAAGGCCTGCTCGTTGGCGATGTAGCCGACGTCGTGGGAGACGCCCACCGCCGCCTCGCCCACCAGCACCCGATCCATCTGGTGCTGCCCGTAGCGGGCCTTCGGGTACTCCAGGAACTTCGCGGGGAGGCCCTCCTCGAGCTGCGAGCGGTGGATCGCCGCGACCTCCTCCGGATCCCACACGAGCGTCACCTTCACCCGCTTCGGCCGCTCGGCGATGCGCTGGAGCGCCTCCTTCCCGATGAAGTCGTGGTCGAAGGAGACCGTGCGGCCGTAGCCGAGGTCGTACGGCGTCAGGTAGTAGTCCTCGATGTCGCCCGAGTCGAGGCTGCCCGCGAGGGATCCGATGCGCGCCGCGGGAAGCCAGCGCAGGTACTCCTCGCTCCCCTCTCCGGAGAAGATCGCGGGGAGCGGGGAGGGCACCCAGGCCGACTCGAGGTTGGCCGAGGAGTAAGCCCGAGAGCCGACGAGCCGCAGGTCGAACTCCTCGCCAGCGTCGACGATGGCCTGCCGCACGCGCTCGCCGTCGGCCCACGGGCCGAACAGCTCGAAGCCGGGCTGCCCGGCCATGCCGTGCCGCAGCGAGCGCACCTCGAGGCCCGCGATCCGCAGCGTCGCCATGCCGAAGAACTTCGTGTCGGGCGCGGGCTCCCCCGTCACCTTCTCGAGCAGCGCGAGCGCGTTCGGCCCCTGGATCTCGTACCGGTACAGCTTCGGATCGCCCTGGCGCGCGATCGAGTTGCCGTCGCGCTCGAAACGCACGTCGTAGTCGCCGGCCTCGCCGTGGAACTGCACCCAGTCGAGCACCATGTGCCAGCCCACGAGGTCGTATTCGTCCGCGTCGCTCCCCGCTTCGCCGTCGAGGTGGAAGAGGATCGCGTCGCCGATGAGGTATCCCTCGTGGTTGACCGCGATGAACTGCTTGGCGGCGTTGGCCGGGAACTTCGCGAAGCTGTTCACGCCGGTGTCGCTGAGCAGCCGCGCGGCGTCCCGGCCGCGGATGAACAGGTCGCTCATGTGATGCGACTGGTCGAGCAGCGCGACCGACTCGCGCCAGGCTCGCTGCTCGGAGATCCAGTTCGTGAACTCCGGTCGCACGGGGAACTGCGTTGGCAGTGCCTGGGCGTTGCGCAGGTGGGCCACGGGGCTTCCCGCCGCGGCGATGGCTGCTGCCGCGCTGGTCTGTGCCGGGTTGGTCCCCGCGGGGGACGATGCTGCTGCCGTGGACGTCATACTGAACTCCTCTGGTCAGGTCCGAGGCCTCCAGCGTAGGATCGCGCACCGCCCGCAAGGACCATTCTGCTTCATCACTGCTGAACTCCGATAAAGTATGGCTTCATGGACCTCAACCTGGTCAGGGTCTTCGTCGCCGTGCACGAGACGCGCAGCATCACACTCGCCGCGGCCCGGCTCTACGTCACGCCGCCGGCCGTCAGCCAGTCGCTCGCGAAGCTGCGGCGCTCGTTCGACGACCCGCTCTTCGAGCGCGTCGGCCGCCGCATGGACCCAACCCCGATCGCCGACGAGCTCTACCCCGAGTTCCGCGACGCGCTGATGAGGATCGAACGGGCCATCGACGGACTCGGCGCGTTCGATCCGGCGGAGTCGGACCGCCACGTGCGCATCGCGCTCTCCGAGCTCGGCGAGATCGGATGGCTCCCCAGTGTCCTCAGGGCGGTGCGCGCCCGGGCGCCGCACATGAGTCTCGAGGTCGTTCCGCTGGACCCGGCCGCGCTCCCCGACTGGCTCTCCCGGGGCGTCGTCGACCTCGCGGTCACCCCCGCCGAGCTGCCCGCCGCGTTCGAGAGCACCCTGCTCAAGACGCAGGGCTACGGCGTCGTGATGGCCGCCGAGAACCCGCTCGCCTCCGGTCCTCTCACCCTCGAGCGCTACACGGCGGCCCCCCATGTGCGGGTCGCGGGCGACTCTGGCATCGCGCACCTCGAGGCCGCCCTCCGGCACGCGGGCGCGACCGTCGTGCCCCGGGTCATCGCGAGCCGGGTCGCCGCCCTTCCGGCGGCGCTCGCGAACGATCCGGAGCTCATCGCCACCGTGCCCGACACCATCGCGGAGGGCTGGGCCGCGACCTGGCCGCTCGCGATCAGGCCCCTCCCGTTCGACATGCGGCCGCTGTCGGTGCGGCTCTATCGGCGGCAGACCACTCAGCACACCGCTGCGCTCGACTGGCTGTTCGACACCGTGGCGCGCGCGATCCGCGGATCATCGGGCCAGTTCCACGTGATCCACGGGAACGCGTGAGGGGGGACTCCCTCCCACCCCTCACCCCTTCCGCGTCGACTGATCCCGGATCATGCGGGCGATGGTGGAGCGCAGATGGACGAACGATTCGTCCTCCCTCGTCGCGACCTGGTCTCGCGGCCTCGGAAGGTCGACGTCGAGGGTCTCGACGATCGTCGACGGCGACTTCGAGAGCACGAGCACACGATCCGCGAGATAGACGCTCTCGTCGATGTCGTGCGTGACGAAGAGGATCGTCATGCCGAACCGGTCGCGCACCTCGAGCATCAGGTCCTCGAGCTCGGCCCGCGTCTGGGCGTCGACCGACGCAAACGGCTCGTCCATGAGCAGGATGCCCGGCCGGTACGCGAGCGCCCGCGCGATCGCGACGCGCTGCTGCATGCCGCCCGACAGCTGCCAGGGGTACTTGTCGGCAGCGCCCTCCAGCCCGACGGCGCCGAGCACCTCGGCGATCCTCTCCCGGCGCTCCTCCGGGTCGAGCCGTTTGCGGTCGAGCACGAAAGCGATGTTGCTCGCCACGGTGCGCCACGGGAAGAGGGATCGGCTGTAGTCCTGGAAGACCAGGGCCAGGCCGCGCGGCACGCCGTCCACGGGCTCCCCGTCGAGCAGCACCCTGCCACGGGACGGCTTCATCAGCCCCGAGAGGCAGCGCAGCATCGTGGTCTTCCCGCATCCGGACGGACCGACGATCGAGACGAACGCGCCCTCGGGAACGGAGAAGTCGAGCCTCCCGATCGCCTCGTGCCGGTTCTTCCCCTCGTAGACGTGCCCGAGGCCCTCGATCGTGAGCAGATCCTTCGTTGCCGTGGCGCTCATTGCACTCCCTCTCGTGACCCCTGGTGCCATTTCGTCACGCGCGACTCCACCAGGGAGAGGATCGCGGTCAGGACATAGCCGATGATGCCCAGCACGAGGATCCCGGCCCACATGTCGAGCATCTGGAAACTGCGCTGAGCGATGACGACGTTGTATCCGATGCCCGAGGTCGACGACATCTCGGCGATCACCATGACGATCAGCGCCACGGCGAGGCTCACCCGGAGGCCCGCGAAGATCTTCGGCGCCGCGCTCGGCAGGATGATCCCGAAGAAGACCTTCGCGCGCGGGAACTCGAAGACCCGCGCCGTATCGATGTGCAGCGACTCGACCGATCTCACGCCGTCGATGGTGTTCAGCAGCACCGGCCAGACCACGGCGAAGGCGATGAGCGATATCTTCATCTCGTCGCCGATGCCGAGCAGGATGAAGAAGATCGGCAGCAGGGCGGGAGGCGGGATCGCGCGCGCGAAGTGCATGATCGGCTCCCGGTAGC
>JAPSIU010000264.1 GCA_031178565.1 Leucobacter sp.
CTCGACGACTCTCCCAGCACACTGCTGGAGCAGGTGATCCAGTCGGCCTACGAGGGCGAGCGCGAACCCCCTCCGCAGATCCTCGTCCCGATGCTGCCCGAGGGCGCGCAGGCGCTCGAGGAGGCGCTCGGCGCCCAGCGGCCCCGGAACGGCCGCGTGAGGCTGCGCATTCCCGAGCGCGGCGACAAGGTCCAGCTGATGGAGCGGGCGGTGCTCAACGCGGGGGAGAACCTCATCCGGCACAAGCTGAAGCGCGCCGCCGATCTCACCGCGCGCACGGATGCGCTCGCCGAGCTGCAGCGGGCGCTCGGGATGGAGGAGGCGCCGCTCCGGATCGAGTGCATCGACGTCTCGCACCTGCAGGGGACCGGCGTGGTGGCCTCGCTCGTCGTCTTCGAGGACGGGCTGCCGGCGAAGGGCGCCTACCGCAAGTACCGCATCGAGCAGACCCGCGACGACACGGACTCGATTCACCAGGTCGTCGCGCGACGGGCCGCTCAGCTGAATCTCGCCCGGGAGAGCGGCGAGCAGCCCAGCGGGATCTACCGCGACCGCCCCCAGCTGATCATCGTCGACGGAGGAGAGCCTCAGGTCAAGGCCGCGGCGCGCGCCCTCGCCGAGGCCGGGATCACCGACATCGCGCTCTGCGGGGTGGCGAAGCGGCTCGAGGAGATCTGGTTGCCGGGGGATCCCTTCCCCGTGATCCTCCCGCGCACGAGCGAGGCGCTCTTCCTGGTCCAGCGGGTCCGCGACGAGGCGCACCGCTTCGCGATCGCCTTCCAGCGCCAGCGGCGCAGCACCTCCATCGCGAGCAGGCTCTCGGAGATCCCGGGCCTCGGGCCCAAGCGCGTGCAGGGTCTCCTCAAGCACTTCGGCTCCGTCGCCCGGCTCCGCGCGGCCTCCCTCGACGAGCTCGCTGCGGCTCCCGGTCTCGGCCCGAAGCTCGCGGAGCAGATCCTGGGGCACCTCGCGGAGGGAAGCTCGGAGGCGGCGGGCGCTAAGCTGGAGATGTCAGCGGAATCGGCACGGGATGAGGAGGATGTCGCATGAACGAAACGGTATCCAAACAGGAGATCCTGATCGTCACCGGCATGTCGGGCGCCGGTCGCAGCACCGTCGCCAACACCCTCGAAGACCTCGGCTGGTACGTGGTCGACAACCTTCCGCTCTCGATGCTGAAGACCCTCGCGGACATGGCGGACCGCTCGGGCGGAGCGCTCCCGAGGATCGTCGCCGTGGTCGACGTCCGCGGGCGCGACCTCTTCGCCGACATCCAGCAGACGGTCGACGCCCTGCGGGAGAACGCGACGGTCCGAGTCGTCTTCCTCGACGCGACCGACGAGATCCTCGTGCGGCGCTACGAGTCCGTCCGCCGTCCGCACCCGCTCCAGGCGGAGGCCGGCAGCCTGCTCGAGGGAATCCGCCTCGAGCGCGAGCGCCTGCAGGAGCTCCGCGCCTCGAGCGACGTCGTGATCGACACGTCCCGGTACAACGTGCACGACCTCTCCACGGCGACCCGGGAGCTGTTCTCCGACGACAACACGCCCGGTCTGCAGCTGTCCGTCCACAGTTTCGGTTTCAAGTACGGGACTCCGACGGACGTGGACCTCATGGTCGACATGCGCTTCCTCCCCAATCCGTTCTGGGAGACCGATCTCCGCGCGCTGACGGGCGTCGACCCGGAGGTCAAGGAGTACGTGCTCGGCCAGGAGGGCGCCACCGAGTTCCTCGACCACTACGTCGCCGCGCTCGCGCCCGTGTTCGCGGGATTCCAGCGCGAGAACAAACGCCACGCATCCCTCGCGGTAGGATGCACCGGCGGCAAGCATCGCTCGGTCGCCGTCGCGCGCGAGCTCGCGGACCGCCTCGCAGGGCTTCCCGGCGTCAGCGTGAGCCTGCGCCACCGCGACCTCGGTCGCGAATAGCTGCGGCGTCGCGAGCGCCCTCCGTATTCTCATCTTCACCGCCACTTCCTGAGAGGACTCATTCGTGCCGTCAACCCCCGAGGTCAAGAGCGAGCTCGTCCGTTTTCCGGTGCAGCGCACCGGCGAGCGGCTCGCCGAGGTCGCCACGATCCTGCGGCTCGCCGGCGGTCTCCACACGATCTCGGGACGTATCGCCCTCGAGGCGGAGCTGCACACTCCGCAGATCGTTCAGCGGGTGCGCAAGGATCTCGCCGAGCTCTACGGGGTCCGCTCCGAGGCGAAGCAGCTGCCTCCGACCAGCACGCGACCCGGGGCCCCCCAGTTCCTCGTGCGCGTGCTCGACGGCGAGACCCTCGCGCGCCAGCTCGGCCTCCTGGATCAGCGCAGGCGCCAGATCCGGGGCCTTCCGAACCGGCTGACGACCGGCGCGCAGGCCGAACTCGCCGCGATCTGGCGCGGGGCGTTCCTCGCCCGAGGCGGCATCACGGCTCCGGGCCGTTCGGCCGGTCTCGAGATCGTCTGCCCGAGCAACGAGGTCGCGATGGCACTCGTCGGAGCGGCGAGCCGGATCGGGATCGAGGCGAAGAACCGAGAGATCCGGGGCCAGCACAAGGTGCTCATCCGCGACAGCGAGGCCATCAGCGCCATGCTCGGCGCGATGGGCGCGGTCGACTCCCGCGGCAAGTGGGACGAGCTCCGCAAGGCCCGGGAGACCCGGGCCACGGCGAACCGCCTGGTGAACTTCGACGACGCCAACCTGCGCCGCTCGGCCCAGGCCTCGGTCGCGGCGTGCGCGCGAGTGGAACGGGCGCTCGAGATCCTCGGCGAGGAGGTGCCCGAGCACCTGCACTACGCGGGCCGGCTGCGGCTGGAGCACCGGGAGGCCAGCCTCGACGACCTCGGCGCGCGCGCCGATCCGCCGCTGACCAAGGACGCGATCGCGGGCCGGATCCGGCGCCTCCTCGCGATGGCCGACAAGGAGGCCGAGGCTCGAGGGCTGCCCGGGACCGACGCCAACCTACCGGAGGAGCTCGATTCCCTCTAGCCCCCGCCGATCCTCTCCACTTCGTCGGTGGAGGGACATAGACTTGAACTCAGACTGTTGAACGAGAGATTGGAGCGCCCCATGGCCGCCTACACGCTTCCCGAGCTTCCGTACGATTACGCAGCGCTTGAGCCGCACATCAGCGGCAAGATCATGCAGCTGCACCACGACAAGCACCACCAGGCGTACGTCACCGGTGCCAACACCGCGCTCGATCAGCTGGCCGAGGCCCGCGACTCCGAGAACCTCACCGCCGTCAACAAGCTGGAGAAGGATCTCGCCTTCAACCTGGGCGGTCACGTCAACCACACGATCTTCTGGAACAACCTCTCGCCCGAGGGCGGAGAGCGGCCCGAGGGCGAACTCGCCGCCGCGATCGACGAGTACTTCGGGTCCTTCGAGAAGTTCCAGGCGCACTTCACCGCGACCGCGCTCGGCGTGCAGGGCTCCGGGTGGGCCGTACTCGCCTGGGACGCACTGGGTCAGCGCCCCAACGTCGTGCAGCTGTTCGACCAGCAGGGCAACCTCCCCGCGGGCACGATTCCGCTGCTGATGCTCGACGTCTGGGAGCACGCCTACTACCTCGACTACCTCAATGTCCGCGCCGACTACGTGAAGGCGTTCTGGAACATCGCGAACTGGCAGGACGTGGCGAAGCGCTTCGAGACCGCCCGCTCGCAGGCTCCCGGCCTGATCTGATCCGGTTGCCAGAGGAGTCCGCCACACGCATGCGCACCATCGAATCCCTGGGATCGCTCGCATCACGGACCGTGATCGTCCGCTGCGATCTCAACGTCCCCCTCGACGACGGCGTCATCACCGACGACGGCCGCATCCGCGCTTCGCTCACCACGATCCGCGAGTTGCGCGAGGCCGGCGCCAGGCTCGTGCTGATCAGCCACCTGGGGCGGCCGAAGGGCGAACCGGATCCGCGCTACTCGCTGCGGCCCGTCGCCGAGCGCATGGCGGAGCTGCTGGGCGCGCCGGTGGCGTTCGTTCCCGAGACCGTCGGCGCCGAGGCTTCGGCCGCGGTCGACGGTCTCGCGGACGGCGAGGTGGTGCTGCTCGAGAACCTCCGGTTCAACGCCGGCGAGACGAGCAAGGACGACGCCGAGCGACGCGCCTTCGCCCAGGAGCTCGCGGCGCTCGGCGACGTCTTCGTCTCGGACGGGTTCGGGGTGGTGCATCGCCGCCAGGCCAGCGTGACCGATCTCGCGGAGCTGCTGCCGAGCGCGGCGGGCCGCCTCGTGGCCTCCGAACTCGATGTCCTGCAGCGGCTGACCGAGAGCCCCGAACGTCCCTACACGGTCGTGCTCGGCGGGTCGAAGGTGTCCGACAAGCTCGGCGTGATCTCCCACCTGCTCGAGCGCGTGGACACGCTGCTCGTCGGCGGGGGAATGCTCTTCACCTTCCTGGCGGCCCAGGGGCACCGCGTCGCGTCGAGCCTCCTCGAAGAGGATCAGCTCGACGCCGTGCGCGGCTACCTCTCGGAGGCCGAGC
>JAPSIU010000265.1 GCA_031178565.1 Leucobacter sp.
GCCGAGCGCCTCGCCGCGCTCGGCCCGATCCTGTCCGAGCAGGATCACGCCGGCCTTCGCCGCTCGCGGGGTGAGCGCGCCGTCGTCGCCGAAGTCGCCGCCCGTCGCGAGCCGCTGGGCGTCCACGCGGACGAGCTTCGCCTCGAACGCGGTCTTGTCCGCCGCGTCTCCGTCGGGCTGGAATGTGGCGACGAGGTCCCAGTACTCGGCGGTGCGGAAGGCGAGGCGCTCGCGTTCACGATCGACGACGAGGCGGGTCGCGGCGGACTGCACTCGACCGGCCGAGAGCTTGGGCGCCACCTTGCGCCACAGCACGGGCGAGATGTCGTATCCGTAAAGGCGGTCGAGGATGCGCCTCGTCTCCTGGGCGTCGACCAGGGCGATATCGATGTCGCGCGTGTTCTGCTTCGCCTGCTCGATCGCCTCTTTGGTGATCTCGTGGAACACCATGCGCCGTACCGGAACCTTGGGGTTCAGCACCTCGAGCAGGTGCCACGCGATGGCCTCTCCTTCGCGGTCCTCATCGGTTGCGAGCCAGAGTTCGTCGGCTCCCTTCAGCGCCCGCTTGAGCTCCGCGACGGTTTTCTTCTTGTTGTCGCCGACGACGTAGTACGGAGTGAAATTGTTCTCGACGTCGACCGCGAACTTGCCGAACGGCCCCTTCTTCAACTCGGAGGGAAGCTCCGACGGCTCGGCCAGGTCGCGGATGTGCCCGACAGACGCGACGACCTCGTAGTCGTCGCCGAGGTAGCCGCCGATCGTCCGCGCCTTGGTCGGCGACTCGACGATCACGAGTTTCTTCGCACCCTTCACGGGTCTCCTTCTAGTTCTGCATGCTCTTGCGCCGGCCCTGGTGTCTTCATCACCCGCGTATTTCTCAGGTCGGTTCCGCAACGCGGTACGCACCGACACGATACACAGTCTGGCATGTGAATGCGCATCACCACGAAGCATCGGCGCTGCGGAGCCCGATGCCGCCGCGCGGTCGCACCCGCGTCGGGACGATTTCTCTTCCGCCCCCGGCTGCTCAGGGACTTCCGATGTAGTCGAACGGGTTCACGTCGGGAAAGGCGTTCGTCGGTGTCGTCGAGAGGGTGAAGTGCGAGTGCGGACCGCCGGTGCACCCGCTCATACCCGAGACGGCCACCTGCTGTCCCGAGCGCACCCGCGTTCCCGCGGTGATGCCGAGCCCCTGCGGCGAACCGGGAAGGATGTGGTTGTGCGAGCTGAACAGCACCCTCCCCCGGTACTCGTGCCGGATCAGAACCGTGTGGTTCGGTCCTCGCCACCAGAACGGGTTCGCCAGGCAGGCGTCCGGCATCCCTCCTCCGTCGGGCCCTGCCAGCACTACGACGCCGTCGTACGGCGCGTACAGCGCGCCGGACTCCGTCACGAGGAGATCGATGGAGAATCCGTCGTGGAACCCCTGCGTGATGCCGCGCATATCCGAGGGCCAGGCCCATCCGTTCGCGCCGACCGGACCGCTGCCGCCCGTCGCGGAACCGCCCGGCGGCCCGTTTCCCGAACCCGCCCTCGAGCGCGCCTCCGCCGCGGTGAACGGCGGTGCCGCTCTCACCACGACCCGAGCCTCGGCACTCGCCGCATCGACCTCGCAGCTCACGAGTTCCGCGCCGACGGCGTCGACCGTCTCCCCGGCCACCGTGCACGGTTCGGCCTCGATCCAACCGCTCGCGGCATCGGCCGCGGCGAGCGCGGCGGCGTCGGCCGCGGCGGCCGCGCGGTGCCGGGCCTCGAGGTGGCCGGCTGCGGCGATGGCAGGAAGGCCGAGGCACAGCGCGGCCGCTGAGCACGCGAGGAGGGCCGGCGCGCTCACGGTGTCGTCCCGTGGTCCGCCGCTCCATGATCCGCCGCGCACGAACGGGCCGTGACGGCGACCGCGGAGAGAAGGCCGGTGCCGGGGCGCGAGGTCAGTGTCACGCAGTGCAGCCGCCCCTCCTGCGACCTGTGCACGGTCACTCCCTCGGCGAGGGCGGCGAGCCTCGTCTCCGCGAGCACCGCGTCTCCCCTCGCCTCGAGTCTCGACACCTCCGCTGCCGCGTCGACGAGCGTCAGGCGGTGAGAGACGATGAGGATGCCGCCGATCACCAGTCCCAGCACGACGAGCACCGCGGGGAGCACGATCGCGAACTCGGCGGTCACGGCCCCGCGCTCATCGCGCAGGAAGCCGCAACCGTTCCGACCTTCAGCCGCCGGCCGCGAGAGCATTCTCGACCAGCTGAACGAGCATGGCGCGGATCTCCCGCGAACGCATGATCGCGACGAGCAGGCCTGCGAAGGCCACGGCGGCCATGATCACGACCGCGTACTCCGCGGTGACCGCCCCCTGCTCGTCGCGGAGCAGTTCCTTCGCCCTCGCGGTCGCTCTCGCCGCCGCGCGGGCCGTCCGCCCTCGCCGTCGCGGAGTCTCGGAGAAGCGCAGTTCCGCCTCCTCCGGCCGGGTCGTATCTTCGCCGCGCCGATCCGATACGAGTCGAAGCGTGTTCGTCACGGTGTTTCCTTTCGTCGTGCACGGCCCCGGCGACTGCCGGTCCTCCTATGCTGGGCGATCGGAGACGGCCACGGAGCGCCTCGACCCGATCTGTGGAGAGAAAACCGCGGGGTGATCGAGTTTCCGAAATGTGAGCGAGGAACGCCCCCCCTGCGATCCGCACCCCGCCAGCTCAGAAACCGCTCCCGCTCAGCATGGCGATCAGCACGGGCAGGACGCCGAGCACGATGAACGCGGGCAGTACGCACACTCCGAGCGGGATGAGGACCCGCACGCCGAGCCGCTCGGCGGCGTGCTCCAGGTCGGTCAGCGCCCTCGCCCTCGCCGCGGAGGCCTCTTCGAGCAGGAGCGGGCCGAGGGGTGCGCCGACGGCCGCGCCCCGCTCGAGCACCGCATCCAGCAGGCTGCCCCGGCAGAAGTCGTCGAAGCGCACCCAGTCGACGTCCAGTCGGTCCACGCAGTCCGCCACGCGCACGCGGGCGGTGCTCGGCGGCGCTCCCCCGCCGAGCACGATCCAGACGAGTTCGAGCTCGAGGCCCGCCACGCGATCGTCCTCCTCGAGCGAGCGCGTCATGCGCGCGGCCCACGCGACACCGAGCGCGAGGAGCAGACCGCCGAAGACCGTCATGAGGAGCCCGGCGAAGCTGAACAGGATCGGCAACGGATCGAATCCCAGCAACCAGGCCAGGCCGATCGCGAGGAGCGGCAGCGCGGATACCAGCCGTATCGTCGCCCTCGGGCCCGCCAGGAGGACCGCGCGCCGCTCGCTCAGCCTGGCCAGGGCCTGCAGCGATGACGCAATGCGCTCGAGCACCGGAGCGAGGGGCGCGCCGGTCTCCTCCGCGAGCTGCCACGCGGCCGCGAGCAGCTGCCAGTCCGATCCCGGTGCTCGCCCGATCGCATCCGCAGGGCTGCCTCCTTCCAGCACTCGCTCGGCGATCCTCCGCACCTCCGGGCACGCTCCCGGCTCCTCCGCGAGCAGGGGGAGGATCCGTCGCTGCGCGACTCCGCCCCGCAGCAGAGTCGCGCAGCGCGCGACCGTTTCAGCCGCACCCGCGCCCTCCGCCCGACGCCCCCTCGCCTCACGCATCCTGGCCTCACGCCCGCCCGGCTGCCCCTGCTTCACGGCGACATCTCCTCCACGTCGAGCTCTCCCGAGGCCCGCAGCCGGAAGCGCCCGAGAGCAGCGACGCGATGCCCGTACGGGCCCCGTTCGAGGTGGATCACGGCGTGCAGCGCCGAGACCGCTTGACGGGCGAGCGCCCGAGCGTCGAGACCCGCGAGGGCTCCGAGCGCCTCGAGCCTGGCGGGCACGTCTCCGAGGCTGCTCGCGTGGAGTGTGCCAGCGCCGCCGTCGTGCCCGGTGTTCAACGCAGAGAGCAGCGTGACGAGCTCGGCGCCTCGGCACTCGCCGAGAACGATCCGGTCCGGTCGCATGCGAAGCGCCTCGCGGAGGAGCCTGTCGAGCGAGACCTCCCCGACACCTTCGGCGCTCGCCTGCCGTGCCTCGAGCGAAAGCACGTGCGGGTGGCGCAGACGCAACTCCGCCACATCCTCGATCGTCAGTATGCGCTCGTTGGGATCGGCGAGATCGAGCAGCGCCGCGAGCACCGTCGTCTTCCCGCTGCCGGTGCCTCCGGTGACGAGGAGATTGCGGCGCGCGGCCACCGAGCGGCAGAGCCAGGCGGCGAGGCGCTCCCCGCAGAGACCGGCTCGGACCAGCTCCGCGAAGCGGAACGGCGACGCGCTCGGCACCCGGATCGAGACCGCGGCGCCGAACACGGCGACCGGCGGCAGCACCGCGTGCACCCGGATACCCTCCCCGAGCCGCACGTCGGCGCACGGGTGGAGTTCGTCGAGGTGCCGTCCTCCCGCGGCGATCAGCTCGGCGGCCAGCCGCTGGACCGCCCGGGGCGAGGCGCGCCACTCGGGAATCTGCT
>JAPSIU010000266.1 GCA_031178565.1 Leucobacter sp.
CACCGGCCAGACCACGGCGAAGGCGATGAGCGATATCTTCATCTCGTCGCCGATGCCGAGCAGGATGAAGAAGATCGGCAGCAGGGCGGGAGGCGGGATCGCGCGCGCGAAGTGCATGATCGGCTCGACGTAGTCGCCGAACACCCGGTTCCGTCCGATCGCGACGCCGAGCAGGATGCCGAGCACGACTCCGAGACCCCAGCCGCCGAACAGGCGCACGAGGCTGGGGACCAGGTCGGTGCCGACGCGCTCGGTGAGGAAGAGGGAGGACGGCGGACCGGAGAACCAGAGTTGCACGAATCGCTCGATGACCTTCGAGATCGGCGGGAAGAACGGCGAGGCGACGAGTCGCGCCACGACCTCCCACACGATGCCGAGCGCGAGGAGCGCCCCCCAGCGGATCGCGAACTCTCGGAGCCCGCGCAGCCCGTTCCCGCCGCTCCCGCCTCTGCGGCGGCGTGGAATCGAGATCCAGGACGTGTCCACCGCGGTCATTGCGCACCACCCCCGGTATTGCGAAGCGCGGGCTGCCAGGCGAGGAAGCGCCGCTCGAGGAGCGCGAGCGCACCGTTGATCGCCAGTCCGATGAGGCCCGCGATGATCGCTCCCGCGAAGACGAGGTCGGGGCGGTTGCCGGTCGAGCTCACCTGGATGAGCCAGTACCCGAGGCCCGTGCTCGCCCCGCCGAAGAACTCGGCGCTGACGGCGACGATCAACGCGACGGAGGCCGAGATCCGGATGCCCGTGAAGATGAAGGGCGCCGCGCTCGGAAGCGACACCGAGAACAGCGTCGAGATCCTTCCCCGCCCGAAGCTGCGCGCCGTGAGCTTCGCGATCGGATCGACGTCGTGCATCCCGTAGACGGTGTTGAACAGGATCGGCCAGGCGGCGGAGAAGACGATGAGCCCGACCTTCATCTCGAGATCCTTGCCCAGCAGAAGCATCGCGACGGGGATGAGCGCGACAGACGGGATCGGACGCACGAACTCGATGATCGCGCGGCTCGCCGAGTAGGCGGCGCGGGACGATCCGAGGAGAACGCCCAGCGTCACGGCCGCTGCCGTGCAGATGATCATGCCGACCGCCCACGCCTGCAGCGTGGCCAGCAGCTCGACGAGAAAGGACGGGGTGACGAGCAGTTCCAGCACCCGGAACAGGACCAGCGACGTGGGCGGGAGGTAGAACGCGTCGACGATCCCCGATCGCGAGACCGCCTCGGCGACGAGGAACAATACCAGGATGCCGATCGCGCCGCGAACGACCTTGGCCCTGCGACCCGAGCCCAAGGATCAACCCTGCCAGGCGACCTGCTCGAGGTCGTCGACCGGCGCCTCCAGCAGCCCGTACTCGACCATGAGATCCATCATCTTCTCCGCGCCCTCGAGATCGGGGGCGCCGTCGACAACGAAGCTCGGCTGCGTGATCTGCTCCGCGAGCTCCGGCGTGAGCGTCGTGAACTCCGGCAGGATGTCGATGACGACCTGCGGGTCCTCGACTGCGAGCTCGGTCGCCCGGTCCATCGCGCGGACGAAGGCGGCGACGACCTCGGGGTTCTCCTCGGCGAACGAGGCCGAGACGTTCCAGTTGATCAGCGGGAGCTCGCTCTGCAGTTCGTTGCAGGTCGAGGGGTAGAAGAGCGGCTCGAGGCCCTGCGATTCGCCGATCGTGATGAACGGTTCGGGAACGAAGCCGGCCGCGATGCGCCCCTGGCTCACGGCCGCGGCGGCATCCGGGAACGCGACCTCCACGAGTTCGTAATCGCCCGGCTCCAGCCCCTCGGATGCGAGGCAGTCGCGGATCTGCACCTCGGTCGCGGACTGCAGCGTATTGATCGAGAGCGTCTCGCCCCGAAGATCCTCCACCGACTGGATCGGACCGTCCGCTTTCACGATGAGCCCGTTGATGCCCTCCTTGGCGGAGTCGGTACCCTCGCGGACGACCTGGATGGCGAGTCCCTGCGACACGGCGGACAGGGTATTGGCCCAGGTGGCGGCGCTGAAGTCGATCTCTCCGGACACCAGCTGAGTCACGCCGACGGCGCCGCCGGCGATGATCTCGATCTCGACGTCGAGCCCCTCCTCCTCGAAGAACCCCTGGTCCTCCGCGATGTAGAGAGGCGCGTAGTCGCCGGCGGGCAGGGTGCCGACGGTGATCTGGACCGGGTTGTCGGGATCGAGCTCCTGGCCGCCGGAGTCACCGCTCGAACCGGAGCAGCCCGCCGTGAGGGCTGCCGCCGTGACGACCGCGGCAACCGCCGCGGTCCGCTTACGAAGAAACGACATTGTTCTCTTCACTCTCCTCATCGAGATGGTCCTGTCCTGGAAGCACCGCCTCCGGGCTTCATCAGTTTAACTGAAACTCACGCGTGCGCAAGCCTCTCGTCAGCGAACGAACGCGCTCATGCCCGTCACCGCTCTCCCCACGAGGAGCGTGTTGATCTCGCGCGTGCCCTCGTAGGTGTAGACCGCCTCGGCGTCCGCGAAGAACCGGGCCACGTCGCTGTCGGCCACGAGCCCGTTGCCGCCGACGATCTCGCGGGCCAGGGCGACCGTCTCCCGCAGCCGGTCAGCGATCCACACCTTCGCGAGCGCGGAGTCCTCTTCCCGGCTGACGCCGTCCTGCCGCCGCTGCGCGAGGCGGACCGCCATCGCGAGCGAGGCGGTGACGTTGCCGAGCATGCGCACGAGCTTCTCCTGCACGAGCTGGAACCCGGCGATCGGCCTCCCGAACTGTCGGCGATCGAGCGCGTACCGCAGCGCTGCCTCGTAGGCGCCCGCCTGCGCGCCGGCCCCGATCCACGCGACGTCCGCACGGAGGGGCTGGAACAGCCTCGCGACGTCCGCGAACGACGAGACCCGCTGCAGTCGATGCGTCTCGGGCACCCTGACACCCGCGAGGCGGATATCGGAGTTCGTGACGAGACGCAGCGCCACCTTCCGCTCGATCGTGGTCAGCGAGCATCCGGGCGCGTCGGTGCGCACGAGAAACGCCTTCACCTCGCCGTCGGCGACGTCGCGGGCGAACACCGCGACATACTCGGAGTGAGCCGCGTTCCCGACCCAGCGCTTGCGGCCGTCGATGATCCAGTGGTCGCCCTCCCGACGCGCCGCGGTCTCGAGCCCTCGCGCGATATCGGACCCGTGATCCGGTTCGGTGAGCCCGAACGCGCCGGTCATCTCGAAGGACAGGATCGCGGAGTCCCACACCTCCGCCTGCTCCGGCGACCCGCCCCGACGCACCAGCTCGCGGAACATCGCGACCTGGCCGTGATAGAGCATGCACACCCCGATGTCGACTCGGGAGAACTCGAACACGCGGAATCCGCTGTAGAGCTCGCGGGCCCGGCCGTCGGCGTCGAGCACGGCCGGATCGTCTACGAGCCGCAGATCGCGCAGCGGACCGAGCAGGTGCACGGGAGATTCCGCCCGCTCCCACGACTCCGCGAGAACGGGCCGCAGCTCGGCGTCGAGCAGTCGCCGCAGGGCCTCGATCTTGGCGCGCTCGGCGTCGGCGAGCAGCTCGGCGAAGCCGTACAGGTCGGAGTCGGGGTAGAGCGCCGTCATGACAGGCCCAGCACGCGTGCGGCGTTGTCTCGAAGGATCTTCGGCCGCACCTCCTCGCGGATCCCGAGCGCCGCGAAGTCGCGCAGCCAGCGGTCGGGCTCGAGCGCCGGATAGTCGGAGCCGAAGAGCATCTTGTCCTGCAGGATGCTGCCGGCCTGGCGCACGAGCGAGGGCGAGAAGTACTTCGGCGACCATCCCGACAGATCGATGTAGACGTTCGACTTGTGCGCCGCCATGGAGAGCGCGGCGTCCTGCCACGGCACCGAGGGGTGGGCGAGGATGACCGTGAGCCCCGGGTGCTCCGCCGCGACGTCGTCGAGGAGCATCGGGTCCGAGTATCGGAGCTTGAGCCCGTAACCGCCCGGAAGCCCCGCGCCCACGCCCGTCTGCCCCGTGTGGACGACGACCGGAACACCGAGCTGCTCGATGGCGGCCCACAGCGGCCGGAACTCCTCGGCGCTCGGATCGAAGGCCTGCACCGTGGGGTGGAACTTGAATCCGCGAACGCCGCAGTCGCCGACGAGCCGCCGCGCGAGCTCGATCGCGTCCCCTCCGGTGTGCGGATCGACGCTGCCGAACGGGATGAGCACGTCGGGGTGCCGGGCGGCTCCCTCGGCGATCTCCTCGCTCGAGTTCGGGAGGACGCCGAGCGCCGTGCGCGCGTCGACGGTGAACACCACGGCCGCCATCTTCCGCTCTCGGTAGTAGTCCGCCAACTCGTCGACGGAGAGCTCGCGAGGGCCGTGACCGAAATAGGCGTCCATGGCATCGAGCAGGTCGTCCGGGAGCGCGCGCCGCCCGGTCGAGTCGAACTGCACGTGGACGTGCGTGTCGATCGCGCGG
>JAPSIU010000027.1 GCA_031178565.1 Leucobacter sp.
GATCCCGGCGCTGCTCGCGCTCGCCGCGTCGGTCGCCGTGCTCGCGGCCTCGATCGTGACGGTCTCGACGCAGCCGGCGCCGTACGACGCCGACGCCGAGTACATCTCGGAGTACAGCAGTCTGCCCGGCACCGTTCTGACACAGGTGCAGGGTTTCGAGATCGAGGCCGAGCTCTCGAGGGACGAGCGCGGCCGTGCACGGCTCCACGTCACGGAGCGCGACACCGTGCACTTCGACAGCGAGGGCACCCGGGTGCCGCAGTTCATCCGGGAGTGGCCGAGCGAGCGCCTGGGTCAGGACCTGGGGTTCGAACTCGAATCCGTGCGCATCGGCGGAGCGGAGGTGCCGTTCCGGGAGCTGCCGCAGCCGACGAGCCTCGCGATGGTGACGCAGCTGGAGGACGTGCTCGACGGCGAGCACGAGGTCGAGATCGAGTACTCGCTCGCGAGCGCTGCGGTCGACGCCCCGAACGGAGCCGATTCGCTGCAGCAGGTGCGCTGGACCGCCTGGTACTCCTTCTGGGAGGACACCTACTGGACGACGCCGAGCCGCCCCTTCGACGGGAGCGCTCCCGTGCGGCCGATCCGAGTGCAGCTCACCGTCGCGCCCGACCTCGTCGGAGAGATCCGCTCGGGCGGTTGGATCGACTACGACGGGGATCGGGACGGCCCGCCGGGCGAGGACGGCAACTGGTATGCGCCATGGGAGTCGGAGAACCACGTCTACGACGACGAGAGCCGAGCCTACGAACTGCGGATCGGGAGGGAGACCACGGGCGAGGACGGCTCATTGATCGTGGAGCTCGACGTCGACGGGATCCGGTCGCGCGAGGTCGACGCGGCCGGGCAGGGCGGCGCCTTCGCCGTCGATCCCGGGGTGAACGCGTGGCTCGAGAAATACGAGCTCGGGCTGAGCTCCGACCTGGGGGTGCGGCTCAACTTCGAACCGGGCACCTTCTCCGGCATCGACCCGGGGGCCTACGAGCGCTACACCGACGACTACGCGCTTCCCTATCGCCTGCTGCTCGGGCTTGCCGGGGTGGTCACACTCGCCTCGATCGGTGTTCTCGTCTTGGCCCTCCGTCGCCAGCGGCCTCCGGGCGCCTCGCTGAAGACCGTGTCGTTCCTCGCGATCCCGCTTCTCGCGCTCGCGCAGTGCGTGCTCTTCTTCTGGACCGTCATGAGCATGTCGGGCGACGACGCCTCGGGAGGCGCCGCGATCGCGATCGGAACGCTCATGCTCTGCGCGGTGACGGTGCAGGCCGTCGTGGTCGGGAGGCGGATCTCCGCGAAGCCGCACCTCGGATCGAGCCCGAAGGCGAAGCGGAGGGACAGATGAAACGCAGGCAGGAGTAGCGTCATCCTTCGTCACGCAAGTGGAGCCCGTGCCAGGGTTGCCCGTAGCTTGAGGGCATGACCAGGATCGAGACCACCACCGCCGGCAGCCTTCCCCGCACGGAGGCGCTGATCGAGGCCAACGCGGCCCGCACCTTCGAGGACGACGGCTTCACGCTGCAGTCGACGCCCGAGTTCGAGGCGCTCGTCGCGGAGGCCGTGCGCGACGTCGTCGCCCGCCAGCGCGAGGTCGGGATCACCCAGCCCGGCGACGGCGAGTTCGGCAAGGCGATGTCGAACGCGGTCGACTACGGCGCCTGGTGGGGCTACTCGTTCCAGCGGGTGACCGGGCTCTCGCTGACCGAGGTCAACGTGTTCAACGAGCCTCCCCGCCGTTCGGTGCCCGGCGACATCCGGCTCACCGCCTTCCTTGACCGCCGCGACCGCGAGCTCTTCGCCGACGCCTACAACGATCCGGAGGGCGGCATCGCGACCGGTCGGCTCGCGACCGCCTTTCCGACGACGACCGGAGAGATCTCGTACCGGGGCCAGACCGCCGTCGCGTCCGACACCCGCAATCTCGGGGCGGCGCTGCAGGAGGGCGAGACCGGCTTCCTCACGGCGATCGCCCCGGGATCCGCGGCCCGCGTGCGCAACGACTTCTACCCGAGCGAGCAGGAGCACATCGACGCGTGGGTCGAGGCGCTGCGCGAGGAGTATCGGGCGATCACGGACGCCGGCCTGATCCTGCAGCTCGACGATCCCTCGCTCGCCGAGAACTGGGATCAGATCAACCCCGAGCCGAGCGTCGAGGACTACCTCGCGTTCACGCAGATCCGGATCGACGCGATCAACGAGGCGATCAAGGGGCTCCCGAAGGAGCAGATCCGCCTGCACCTGTGCTGGGGATCCTGGCACGGCCCGCACACCACGGATATCGAGCTGCAGCACATCCTGCGGACCGTGCTCGGCGCGAACGTCGGGCAGATCTCGTTCGAGGCGGCGAACGCGCGCCACGAGCACGAGTGGGCGGTGTGGGACGAGCATCGGGATCTGATCCCGGACGATCTCATCCTCGTGCCCGGTGTGGTCGGCCACTCGACCAACCTGGTCGAGCACCCGGATCTCGTGGCGCAGCGCATCGAGCGCTTCGCCCGGATCGTGGGCCCGGAGCGTGTGATCGCGGCGACCGACTGCGGACTCGGCGGGCGCGTGCACCCGCAGATCGCGTGGGCGAAGCTCGAGGCGCTCGGCGAGGGCGCGCGCCGGGCCGCGCAGCGCGTGTAGCCCGGGATCGAGGCGGATCCGTTCTCAGGGGTGCGGCCGGGCTCCGCCGACGCGGCGCTCGCGGTGCATGCTCTGATGCTCCTCGTCGCGCTCGTCGAGCGTGGCGAAGTACTCGAGCGACGCGCGTGACGTGGTGAGTAGCGGTTGGATCCCGATCTCGGTCGAGGCGAGCGCCTGCGAGATCCCGTGCGCGGCGCCCTTCAAGAGCTCCACGATGCCGAGGGGAGAGGTGTCGTTGCGGGCGACGACGACGCCGAGGGCGGCCACGGGCTCGCCGTAGGCGCCCATGACGGGCACCGCGATGCCCCGGGACTGCTCGTGGATGTATCCGTCGCAGACCGCGTAGCCGTGCGCGTGCGCCAGGCGGAGGATCCGCTGGAGCTCGCTGCCGTCCTTCGGCGTATCGTCGGTCATGTGCGGCCAGCCGGTCGCGATCACGCGCTCGACGAGCTCCGGTTCGGCATGCGCGAGGAGGACGATCCCGCTCGAACTCAGCGGCAGCGGGATCCGGCCGCCGATGAGGGTCGCGTTCACGACGGCGTCGCGGGTCGACTGGCGGTCGATGAAGAGCACCTCGAGGCCGCGCAGCACGGCGAGCTGGGTGTGCTGGCGCACCCTGACGTGCACGGCGTCGAGCCAGGGCCGCGCGAGTTCCCGAAGGCCGAGCGCGCCCGGCGTGCGGGAGGCGTACTCCCAGAGCCGCGTGCCGAGGCGGTACCGCCGCTCGGGGCTGCGCTCGAGCAGACCCTCCTGCTGGAGCTCGCTCACGAGCCGGTGCGCGGAGGAGGGGGCGAGCCCCGTCACCTCGATGATCTCGGTGAGCGTGAGCTCGGGCCGCTGCGGCTCGAAGGCGTCCAGGATGCGCAGGTGCTTGTGCAGCACGGACTCGCCGCCGGAGCGTCTCGCCACGGCCCCTCCTCTCGGGAATGGATCCTCGTCGATTCTTCGTCGAGTCGTCGCCGATTCTATTCAACGGAATTCTAGCCGTGAGGGATGGGGCTCGGCAGCACACTGATGTGCAGATCGAGGAGAGGCGAGGAGGCCGAACGTGAGCGAGAACGTTGCGAGCATCGCGAGAGCGGAGGCGGGGGCGAGGACGGAGGCGAGGCTCGCCCGCGATCGCCGCTCCCGCGGAACCCTGCGCGTCGCGCGGAGGCGCCCGGTCGCCGAGGACGTCGTCGAGTTCACCCTGGAGAGCGCCGATGGCGGCCGCCTGCCCGACTGGGCGCCGGGCGCGCACATCGACGTGATCCTGCCGGACGGCGGCGCGGGCGCCGGTCTCGTGCGCCAGTACTCTCTGTGCGGCGACCGGTGGCGGCCGTACGAGTACCGGATCATGGTGCAGCGGGAGGCGGACGGGCGCGGCGGATCCGCGGCGCTGCACGACCGCGTCTCCGAGGGAGACGTGCTCGGTTTCGGAGGTCCCCGCAACAACTTCCGCATGGCTCCCGCCGAGGAGTACCTCTTCATCGCCGGCGGGATCGGGATCACGCCGCTGCTGCCGATGATCGATCAGGCGCGTCGGCTGGAGAAGCCGTGGCGGCTGCTGTACCTGGGCCGCAGTGCACGGCGTCTCGCGGCGCTCGAGGAGCTCGGGGAGTTCGGGGCGGAGGGGGAGCTCGCCGCGGGCGGGCATCGCGTCACGGTGCACGCGGCGGATGAACTCGGTCGCGCCGACCTCGAGCGCTGGCGTCCCTCCGATCCGGCGGTACGGGTGTTCGCGTGCGGTCCCGCCCGGCTGCTCGACGCCGTCGAGGGGTGGGGCGCCGTTCCCGGCGGCCGAACCCCCAGGGTCGAGCGCTTCACCGCGTCGGCCCAGGGCGGCGCGAGCCGGACGGAGTTCGAGGTCGTCGCGGCTCGCAGCGGCGTCCGTGCGGCGGTCGGCGCGGGGGAGAGCGTCGTGGAGGCGCTGCATCGCGTCGGCGTCGATGTGATCACCTCCTGCGCCCAGGGTGTGTGCGGCACCTGTGAGACCGACGTGCTCGAGGGTGTGCCCGATCACCGAGACTCGCTGCTCGACGACGCCGAGCGCGCGCTCGGATCCTGCATGTTCCCCTGCGTCTCTCGCAGTCGCGAAGCGCGTCTCGTACTCGACCTGTGACGGCCGTCCCCGTACCCCGCCGACCCCGAAGGAGGCCCCCATTGACCACCACCGATGCATCGCTCGCACTCCGCACCGAGCCGACTCCCGGCGTCCCGCGCCTGGACATCGACCCGTTCGGCGAGGAGTTCCTCTCCGACCCGATGCCGTTCCACGAGCGTCTGCGGGAGGAAGCACCCGTGACCTATCTCGACGCGTACGGAGTGTACGCCGTGGCCCGCTACGACGAGGTGCACCGCGCGCTCACCGACTGGCAGGGCCTGCAGTCGGCCGCGGGCGTGGGGCTCGCGAACTTCCGGCGGGAGAAGCCGTGGCGGCCGCCGAGCGTGCTGCTCGAGGCGGATCCGCCGAGGCACGACGCTCCGCGCTCCGTGCTCGCCGAGCTGCTGTCGCCGCGCCGGCTGCGCGTGCTCGAGGAGCGGTGGCGATCCGACGCCCGCACCATCGTCGACGAACTGCTCGCCCGGGGCCGCTCGTTCGACGCCGTGACGGACCTCGCGGAGGTGTTCCCGCTGCGCGTGTTCCCCGACGCGATCGGCCTGGGCGAGGAGGGCCGCGAGCATCTCCTGCCCTACGGCGACTTCGCGTTCAACGCTTTCGGACCCCGCAACAGGCTCGTCACGGAGGGGCAGGCGGCGATCGGCCCGACCATGGCCTGGATCAACGAGCAGTGCCGGCGTGAGAACCTGGCGGCCGGCGGCATCGGGGAGAGGATCTGGGAGGCGGCGGATCGCGGCGACATCACGGAGGAGCAGGCGCCGCTGGTCGTGCGCTCGCTGCTGACCGCGGGTGTCGACACGACCGTGACGGGGATCGCGTCAGTGCTGCACGCGATGGCCGATCGCCCCGACGATTGGCGGCGGGTGCGCGAGGACCGATCGCTGCTGCCGCGCGTGTTCGAGGAGGCGGTGCGGCTGGAATCCCCGGTGCAGACGTTTTTCCGCACGACGACGGAGCCGGTGGAGATCGCGGGCGTGCTCATCCCGGCCGACGAGAAGGTGCTGATGTTCCTCGGCGCCGCGAACCGGGATCGGCGCAGGTGGGAGGATCCGCACGCCTTCGACCTGGACCGCGACCCGTCGGGTCACGTCGGCTTCGGCATGGGGATCCACCAGTGCGTCGGCCAGCACATCGCTCGCCTGGAGGCCGTGTCCGTGCTGGACGCGCTGCTCGACCGTGTCGCGGAGCTCGAGTCCGCCGGACCGGTGCGCAGGCACCTCAACAACACCCTGCGCGGCTTCGAGGCGCTGCCGATGCGGCTCACCCCGGCGTGACGGGATCGGCGGGTCCGTCCTCGGCGTGATGGGGACTGCGGCACATCCCTGCGTGACGGGACTGCGGCGCGAGGCTCAAGCCGCGCTGCGGGTGTCGTGCTCGGCCGGCACCCGGCTTCCTCGTCGATCCTCGTCTCCTTCGGTGCCGGTGCCTGGGGGTGCTTCTGTGCTCGCGTTCGTGCGCCGACGCAGTTCTGGGTCGACCGGCGCGAAGGTGACGGTGCTGCTAGGGGTATCGGTGTAGGTCCGGCCGGTGGGGCTGGCCCATTCGAGGGTCCCGCCGGGGCGCTGTTTTGGTTTCCAACCGGATCCGTTCAGGAACTCGAAGTGTTTGAGGGTGTGGTGCCGGCGACAGAGGTGGGACATGTTGCCGAGTTCGGTGGGGCCGCCGCGTGCGGCGGGGATGGTGTGGTCGATGTCGCAGTGGTCGAGTCGTCTGGTGCAGCCGGGGAATCTGCAGTGCTGGTCCCTGGCGCCGAGTGCTCGTTTGAGGTCCTCGCTCGGGCGGTATCGGTCGACCGCGAGGACCGCGCCGTCGACCGGGTGCGTGAGGACGCGGTCCCAGCCGGGAGCGTTGCCCGCGAGCCGGCGTGCGGTGTGGGTGTCGATGGGGCCGTAGCCGGCGAGTTCCGCGGGGCCGGCCCAGCGGTGGCCGCCTTCTCCGGTGCTCCGGCCACCGCCCGCGAGGGTGAGCACGGGGACGGTGATCTGCACGCGTCCGGTGATGGAGCTGAGCGGGTCGCCCCGTCCGGTGGCGCCGCCGCCCGGCGGGGTGCTGCTGCTCGTCGACGCGGCCGTCATCGGGGCTGTGCCGGTCAGGAGCAGCTCGGTGAACACGTCGGCCTGGATCTGCCGCGCGGTGCGGGGATCTGCTTCATCGGGGTGCTGGCACGGGGGCTGGTGAGCGGCGGTGTGCGGGTGAGCGGCGGGATGTCCGTGGGCAGCGTCTGACCCTGCCCCGCGGGCTCTGGCGTGGTGGGCGATGCGGGCGAGGCGGTCCTTGATCGCGTACGCCTCGACCGCCCCGATCCGGGCGGTGAGGCACGCCATCCCGTCGTCGAGATCCGCGACCGTGACGCTGCGCTGCTTGCGTGCCTCGCGGTGTCGTTCGTCGATGCCGCGTTCCGCGAAGTGCTCGGCGAGGCGACGGGCCTGCGTTCGGAGCTGGCGGACGGTGGAGTGGAGTGCGATCGGCAACACCTCGGCGGCGTAGGCCGCGCGCGAATCGGGGGTTTGGATGATCTGACCGGCGTCCACGATCACCTCGGTATGCCGCAGCGATACCCGGCCCTCGGCGAACGCGGCGGAGACCGCGGGATAGCGGTCCAGCAGCTGGTCGGCGTGCCCCATGCGGGTGGCGACGGTGATGTGCCCGGTGCGGGTCGCCACCGAAACCTCGGCTTCGATCGCGCGGTGCACGAGTTCGCCGTGGTCGGCGTGGCCCTCGTCGCGGGCGATCCGGGACGCGAGCCGGGTCAGGCCGGCCAGCTGCACGGTTTGCAGGTATTCGAGCTGATGGATCATGGTCTGGATCTGCTCGACTGCGCCGACACCCGCGGCCAGCGCGGCGCGCTGCTCCTCCGTGGTCAGGTGCGAGAGATCTTCCATGCCCGTATTCCATCACCCACCACTGACATCCACGCCGGGCAGACCCGCCGCCGCGGTCCAAAGAACTGGACGGTTCCTTGTCGAAGACCCACAAGCAAGGGAAGTGCGAGAGGGAACCGACACGAGGACGGAGGGGAACCGGCCCGGGAGGAAGGGAACCGACCCGCGGCCGGAACCGACGGTGCACGAGAGGGAACCGACCGGAGGACGGCCCGGCCGCGGTCGGAACCGAGGCGGGGAGGCCCGGCCGCAACGGAGTCTCCCGCGATGCACGAACCCCCGCACGAACCCCTTACACAACGCCCCTACACGACGGGCGTACCGTGGGTGTGGAAGCTCTCGATGGTCTTCATGCCCCAGGCCTGGCCCTTCTTGCGCTCCTCCTCGCTCCACTCGACGACCGGCTGATCGGGGTCGAGCAGCAGGCGGGCGCCGGCGTTCGCGAACTCGATGCGGTTGCCGCCCGGCTCCCACACGTAGAGGAAGAAGGTCTGGTTGATCGCGTGCTTGTGGGGACCCGACTCGATGTAGATGCCGTTCTCGAGGAAGATGTCGGCGGCCTTGAGGATGTCCTCGCGGGTGTCGGGCGCGAACGCGATGTGGTGCAGGCGGTTGCCGTGCTTCTTCCAGTCGTCGCTGTAGACGACGTCGTAGGACTTGAGGCCGAAGTGGAACCACCAGGCGGCGAACTTGCCGCTGTCGAGCCGGATCCGCTCGCTTTCGCGCATGCCGAGCGCCTCGGCGAGGAACTCCCCATTGGCCTCCACATCTTTGCCGAGATAGTTGATGTGGTCGATGCGGCGGGCGTTGACCCCGCGCCCGGGGAACGCCGAGGCCTGGTTCTTGAGCGCCGGCCGATCCTCGTCGCCCGCGACGTAGCGCTCGGTCTCGTAGTAGATCGCCATGGAGTGCCCGTCGGGATCGCGGAACATGAAGGTGGGCCCGGTGCCGACTTCCCCGTCGACCCAGCCCTCGCCGAGGCCGAGCCGCTCGATGGCGGCGACGCGGCGTTCGAGCGCCTCCTGGCTGGAGGCCCGGAACGAGGTGCGGCCCACGCCCGCGGCGTCCGACGCGGTGAGCTTGATGGTGTACAGCTGGTACTCGTCCCAGGTGCGCAGGTACACCGAGTCGCCCTCCTCGGCGACGATCCGCATCGCGAGAAGATCGCGGAAGAACCACAGGCTCTCGTCGAACTTCGGAGTGAGGAGCTCGACGTTGCCGAGGTGGGCGACGTCGAAGGAGGTGTAGTCGGTCATGGTGCGGTCCTCTCTGAGGGGCGGGGCTGATCTGACGGCGAATGGGGCAGGTCTGAGGGGCGGAGCTGGTCTGAGATCCCGGGCGAGGCGGGCGGCCGGGGGAACACCCGGCCGTCGAAGATCTTGCGCGCGGTGCGCAGGTTGGCGGAGTAGCTCGCGACGTAGCCGATCCCGGATCGCGCCTCCACGCGGACGAGCGCGTCGAAGACGCCGCTCGGGTGCTCGATCGGCACGCGGATCCCCTCCGGGATCTCGGCGAGCGCGTACCCGACCGTGCCCGGGATGCGCACGCCCGCCGCGACCGAGGCGGCCATGAGCACCCCGATCGACGTGTGCACGCGGTGGGGGATGAACGCGCGGGTCGACACGGCCCCGCCCCGCCGCGGCGGGGAGAGGAGGAGCATCTTGGGCACGGTCTGATCGGCGACGTCGCCGAGTCCCATCAGGGGGCCCGCCTGGATCCGGATCGACTCGAGGCGGGCAGAGAGTTCCGTGTCGGCCTCGAGCTCGGCGGGGCTCTCGTCGCCCGTCAGCCCGAACTCGGCGGCGTCGAGCAGCACGACGGGCATCCCGTTGTTCACGAGCGTGGTGCGCGCGCCGTCGATCTCGTCGATGGGGCGGCCCGTCGGGAGCAGCGGCGCGGCCTCATCGCCCCCGCCACCCATCTCGATCTCGATCGGGGCGGCGGTTCCCGGCACGCCGTCGATCGCCTGCTCGCCGGCGTAGACCACCCGCCCGTCCCCGGTCGCGAACACGGCGGTCGCGACGTCGCCCGTGTTGAGGAGGCGGATCCGCACGGACGTGCGCCCCTCGCCGGCGGCGGGGGAGGGGTCGACGAGGCCGCGCTCGACGGCGAACGGGCCGACTCCCGCGAGCAGGTTGCCGCACGTCTGCGCGTCGGAGACGCGGGCGCTCTCGACGCCGACCTGCAGGAACAGGTAGTCGACGTCGATGTCCGGCTCGTCCGACGGCGACACGATCGCGACCTTGCTCGTGAGCGGGTGCGCCCCGCCGAGGCCGTCGATCTGCCGCTCTTCAGGGCTGCCCATGACGCGCAGCACGAGGTCGTCGATCGCCTCCCGCTCCGCTGGCAGATCGCTCGCGAGGAAGTACGCGCCCTTCGACGTGCCGCCTCGCATGAGCATGCACGGCAGCCCGTCGACCGCGGGATCGTCGGCGACCGCGTCCGTCACCGGGGATCGATCCCCTCGAACTCGGCCTGCGCGACGTAGCGCACTCCGAGCTCGTCCAGCAGCGCTCGGAGCTGCTTGCGGTCGAGGCTCAGCTCGCCGCCGGCGTACGCCTCGCGGTCGGCCTCCTCCTTCGCCGCGCGCTTGTCCGCGGCCTCGAGCGCCTCGGCCGCGCGCTCACGCGGCACGCAGACCACGCCGTCGTCGTCGGCGATGATGGCGTCGCCGGGGCGCACGGTCGTCCCATCGACGACGATCGGCACGTTGACCGATCCGGCCGTGGCCTTGACCGTGCCCTGCGAGTGCACGGCGCCCGACCACGCGGGGAACCCCATGTCGCGCAGGTCCGCTGTGTCGCGCACTCCGGTCGTGGTCACGAGCCCCTGTACGCCGCGCGCCTGCAGCGCGGTCGCGAACAGGTCGCCGAACGCGCCGTCGGACGAGGGCGATGTCGTCGCGACGACGAGCACGTCCCCCGGCTCGCACTGCTCGACGGCCGCGTGGATCATGAGGTTGTCGCCCGGCCAGCACAGCACGGTGACCGCGGACCCGGCGATCCGCACCCCGCGCTGGATCGGCGTGATCGAGCGGCCGACGAGCCCCTCGCGACCGAGCGCCTCGTGCACCGTGGCGACGCCGTGCTCGCGCAGCCCGGCCACGACGTCCGCATCCGCGCGCGCGATGTCGGTGACGACGATCCCGAGCGATCCCGAAGCCGCGGATCCGCTCATCGCAGCTCGCCCGTCACCTGCGGGAAGTAGCGCATGTACGCCTCGCCCATCGTCTCGTGCGGGAGGCCGAGGTTCGGTCCCGCGTTGCGCTTCACCTGCACGCCGCGGCGGATCGCGAGCTGCGTGTAGTACTCCCACATGTGCTTCTGCGCGGGTAGGCACTCCATCGCCGAGCGCTTGCGCTCGAACGCCTCGGTGATGTCGAGCAGCACGTCGGGCTTGAAGTCGCACTGCTCGGGCTGGTGCGGCTCGAAGAAGAACACGGGCGGCGCGCCGATGATCTCCCCCTTGCTCGGGAAGCTGCCATCGCTGTTCGCCACGCCGATCGCCTGGGCGAGCACGCGCGCCTGCAGCGCCATGCGCGCCGCCGCCGGGTGGTCGCCGTGGTAGGGGTCGGCGAGCGGGTGGGTGAGCACGACCGTCGGCTGCGTGCGGCGGTACACGTCGACGAGCTTCGCCACGGCTTCCCGGCTCTCGACGAGCGGGTAGTCGCCGAGATCCAGGAACTCGATCTCGGCCCCGAGTGCGGCTGCGGCCGCCTCGGCCTCGCCGCGTCTGATCGCCTTGATCTCGTCGAGCGACTTGCCGGCCAGCCACTGGCTCGCGGATTCGCCGCGCTCCCCGTAGGACAGGCAGACGACGGTCGCGCGCTCGCCGCGAAGCGCGGCTGCGGCGATCGCTCCTCCGGCTCGCCAGACGAAGTCGCCGGCGTGGGCGCTCACGACCAGCATGGACTGGGACGGTTGAGACATGTGCAGTTCCTCTCGCGGCGAGGGCGCGGGATCGCACTGCGGCCCCGGATCGAACCCTTTCGGTGCACCCCAGAGAATCACAGTGCGAGAAACTCGTCAAGACATTGTTGACAATTCTGGCGACTAAAAGCACTATGGACTTAGGGAAATGGCCGCGATTCGACGGGGCCTCCTGGAAGCAGTGAAGACAAGGAAGTCGAGGTCGGATTGATGGCGAAGAATCTGCAAGAACTGATCGACGAGCGCGGCAGCGTCGTCGAGACGCTGCGCAACTCGCGGCTGGGCACATACATCTACCCGGTAGTGCCGGCCGAGTTCAGCAACTGGCGACGCGAGCAGAAGGCCTGGCGCGAGAGCGCGGTGCTGTTCGACCAGACTCACCACATGGTGAACTTCTTCATGAAGGGGCCCGACGCGCTGAAGCTGCTGAGCGACACCGGCATCAACTCCTTTGCGAAGTTCCCCGTGAACACGGCGAAGCAGTTCGTGCCGGTCGCCTCGAACGGCGGTGTGATCGGCGACGGGATCCTCTTCCACGAGGCGGACGACGAGTACGTCTACGTGGGTCGCGCACCGGGGGCGAACTGGCTGCAGTTCCACGCAGAGACCGGAGGCTACGACCTCGAGTACCGCTACGACGACCGATCGCCCTCGCGCCCCTACGGCCACGCGGTGGAGCGCGAGTACTACCGCTTCCAGATCCAGGGGCCCAACGCGTGGAGCATCATCGAGAAGCTGAACGGCGGCACGCTCGAGCAGGTCAAGTTCTTCCACATGGGCACGCTCGAGATCGCGGGCGAGACCGTGCGCACGCTGCGGCACGGCATGGCTGGCGCACCGGGACTCGAGCTCTGGGGGCCGTACTCGCAGCACGAGAAGATCCGGAACGCGATCCTCGAGGCCGGCGCCGAATTCGGGATCGAGCCCTGCGGATCGCGCGCCTACTCGTCGAACACGCTCGAGTCGGGCTGGATCCCGTCGCCGCTGCCCGCCATCTATTCGAGCGAGGCGGAGCGTCCGTATCGCGAGTGGCTCGGCGTCGACAGCTACGAGGCGATCAACGCGGTCGCGGGATCCTTCGTCTCGGAGAACATCGAGGACTACTACCTCAATCCCTGGGAGCTCGGCTACGGGTCGTTCGTGAAGTTCGACCACGACTTCATCGGCCGGGAGGCGCTGGAGAAGATCGATGCCGAACGGAGTCGCAGGAAAGTCACGCTCGCCTGGAACGACGAGGATCTGGCCAAGATCCTCGCGACGGTGATCGACCGCGAGGGGTCGGGGTACCAGTTCTTCGACCTGCCGAACGCGAACTACGGCTCGTCGAACTTCGACGCCGTGATCGACGCCGACGGCAACAACATCGGTCTGTCCCTCTTCACCGGCGTCACCGCGAACGAGAAGCGCGGTCTGTCGCTCGCGACGGTGGACCGCGATGTGCCCCTGGGGGCCGAGGTGCGCGTCGTCTGGGGCGAGCCCGACGGCGGCTCGGGGAAGACCACCGTCGAGCCGCACGAGCAGCTCGCGGTGCGCGCCATCGTCAGCCCCGCGCCGTACGCGGAGACCGCCCGCGTGGAGTACCACGGCGGCTGGCGCACGACCGGCCGGCTGTAGAAGCCGGCGCCGCCCGCCCCTTCGGCGGACTCAGGGGGCGGGCGGGCGGTAGTCGGCGCCGTCCATCGCGTGTCTGCAGCGTCGGAGGAAGCCCGCGAACTGCTTGCGCTCCTCGGCGTCGAGATCGCCGAGGAGCAGCTCTTCGAGGCTGTCGATCGACGGCGACAGCTCGTCGATCTTCCGCTCGCCCTGCGGGGTGAGGAAGAGGAGCATCCGCCGGGCGTGCGCGGGATCCTGCTCGCGACGCACGAACCCCGACTCCAGGAGAGGGTCGACGGTCGCCGCCATGCTCTGGGCGCGGACGAACGAGCGGCGGGCGAGTTCCGAGCTCGTGATACCCGGGCGGTGACGGAGCACCGTGAGCGCCGTGTACTGGGCGTAGGTCATGCCTCCCTGCGCGCACGCCTCGATGAAACGCGGGCGCAGGCCCATCTCGAGGTGCTTGATGAGGTAGACGAAGCTGCCGGACTGTTCCACTGTTCCTCCGAGTCTTCCTTCGCCAACATTAATCGAGTGAGGGGTGGTCGCTCGCCTCAATTTCAGTTAACCTGAATCTACTCGGCCGCCGGGCCGAGTCATCGAACGACGAATACCCGGAGGCAACGATGCCCGAAGCGATCGCCCTGTCGATCCCAGTCACAGACCTTCCCGAGTACATCGGCCGCTCCTACGGGCCCTCATCATGGCTGGAGGTGGCGCAGGAGGACGTCGACGCTTTCGCACGGGTGACGGGTGACCGCAACCCGATCCACATCGATCCCGAAGCCGCGGCGGCGACGCCCTTCGGGGGCACGATCGCCCACGGCCTGCTCACGCACTCCCTGGTGGTGCCGCTGATGGCCGAGGTCTTCGAGGTCACGGGAGCGTCCATGGGCATCAACTACGGGCTGAACCGGCTCCGCTTCCCCGCCCCGGTCCCCGTCGGATCCCGCATCCGGGTCTCGGGGATCGTCGATGACGTGACGGAGGTCGACGGCGGATACCAGGTCGCGACCACGGTCACCTGGGAGATCGAGGGCGGATCGAAGCCGGTCTGCGTCGCGGAGATGCTGCTGAGGTACTACCGATGAGCGCGGCGGCGGGAGGGGGAGCGGACCTCGCGGGGAAGGTGGCCATCGTGACGGGTGCGGGGCGCAGCCTCGGACGCTCGTACGCGATCGCCCTCGCGGCCGCGGGAGCCGAGGTCGTGGTCAACGACGTCGACGCCGATTCGGCAGCGGACACCGCGGCCGAGATCGAGCGGGCCGGAGGTCGGGCGACGACCGTCGTGGCACCCGTCGGTCCGAGCGAGACGGCGGAGGCGCTGGTCGATGCCGCGACCGAGCGGTTCGGGCGTCTCGACGTTCTCGTCGCGAACGCCGGCGTGCTGCGGGATCGTGTGCTCTGGAAGATGAGCGACGACGACTTCGACGCCGTCGTGTCGACCCACCTGCGGGGCAGCTTCACCTGCGGAAGGGCGGCGGCGATCGCGATGCGCGAGCAGGGGGAGGGCGGCCGTATCGTCCTGATCGGCTCGCCGGCCGGCCAGTTCGGGAGTTTCGGGCAGACGAACTACTGCGCGGTGAAGGCCGGTCTCGTCGCGATGGCGCGCACCTGGTCGCTCGAGCTCGCGCGCGCCGGCATCACGGCGAACGCGGTGATCCCGACGGCGCTCAGCCCGATGACGGCCACGATCCCCGCGTACGCGGAACTCTACGAGAGATTCCTCGAGGGCGAGCCCATCCCCGCGGAGTATCGCCGGGATCACGCGCTCGGATCGCCCGAGGACGTCGCGCCCCTGATCGTCTGGCTGGCGTCGGATGCCGCATCGGGAGTGACCGGTCAGGCGATCGGCATCGGCGGGGACCGGCTCACCCTCTACTCGCATCCCGGCGAGGCCGCGGTGGTGTTCCGCGACGGAGGCTGGGATCCCGCGGGCATCGGCGACGCCTGGGAGCGCGAGCTGGCGGCGCACGCGCAGACCTCCGGCCCGACCGTCCCCCTGGATTGATCATGGACGGGCACTACGCGGATATCTGGCATCGCATCGCACTCGCGGACCCGGACCGCCCCGCCATCGTGACGGTGGGGGAGTCCAGGCTCGTGCACGCGGAGTTCGACGACGCGTGCGCGCGCGTCGCGGCGCTGCTGGCGGAACTCGGCATCGGGCGAGACGACAAGGTCTCGATCCTGTCGCACAACCGGCCGGAGTGGATCCTGACCTTCGCGGGAGCGCTGCGCATCGGCGTCGTCCCCGTCTCGCTCAACTTCCGGTATCGGGCACGGGAGCTCGCCGCGCTCCTCGACGACTCGGACTCGAAGGCGCTCGTCTACGCCGCGAGCCTTGCCGGCACGGTCTCGGAGGCGGTTGAGCTGCTCGGCCGCCCGATCGCCCTGCTCCAGGTGCAGGACGCGGACGAGCCGCTCCTCCCCGGCGCCGTCGATTTCGGATCCTATGCGCAGCGCGACCCGTTGCCCTACGAGCACCCGGGCGACGGGGACTTCTTCATCTACACCGGCGGAACGACGGGTGCGCCCAAGGCGGCGATGTGGAGCGTGCGCCAGATGCTCGCGATGCAGGTCTACAACGCCTATCTCACGGCGGGGCTTCCGGCACCGGGCTCTCCGGAGCGGGCGGTGGAGCTCGCGACGGGCGGCGCCGCGCCGAGGATCGCCGCGCTCGCACTCTCGCCGTACATGCACGGCACCGCGCTCACGACCGTCATCAACGCGCTGCTGCTCGGAGGGACCGTGGTCATCCTGCCGGACGCGCGATTCGACGCCGAGCGAGCGGTGCGGGCGATCCTGGAAGAGGGCGTCACCCGCGTCGCCGTCGCCGGGGACGCGATCGCGCTCCCGCTGCTCGAGGCGGCGGAGCGGATGGGGGTCCGCGAGCTGCCCGAGCTGACGTCGGTGCTGTCCTCCGGGATGCGGTTCAGCGACACGACGAAGGCCCGTCTGCACGCGCTCGCGCCGAACCTCGTGATCACCGATCTCCTCGCGTCGACCGAGGGAGGCGCCGTCGCCCTCGGCATCAGCCGCTCGGCGGAGGATCTCCCCGCGCGGTTCCGCCTCACGCCGGGGACCGTCGTGCTCGACGAGGGCGACGAGGAGGTGCAGGACGTGCCGGGCGCCGTCGGCCGGCTGGCTTTCACCGGCGGGATGCCGAAGGGCTACTACGGGGACCCCGAGAAGACGGCCGCGAACTTCGTCGAGATCCGCGGCCGGCGCCACGTGATCCCGGGAGACCTCGTGCGGGTCGAGGAGGGCGGTTGCATCGAACTCCTCGGCCGCGGCGCGACCGTCGTCAACTCCGGCGGCGAGAAGGTCTATCCGGCCGAGGTCGAGGAGGCGCTCATGCGGTTCCCCGGTGTCCTCGATGCCGTCGTGTTCGGCATTCCCGATGACCGATGGGGGGAGGTGGTCGCGGCAGCCGTCGCGGTCGACGACCCCGTGTCCTTCTCGGTGCCGGATCTGGTCGCGCGCGTCGGGGAGGAGATCGCCGGCTACAAGAAGCCGCGGTGCGTGCTGGTCACTCGCGATCTCGAGCGCAGCGGGAGCGGCAAGATCGATCTCGCGAGGGCTCGGGACCGCGCGGTTGTCGAAGGAGTGTTCCTGTGATCCGCTACGAACCCCGCGTCGACGTCGCCGCGATCCGCGCGGTCGACACGCACGTCCACGTGCAGTTCGACTCGACCGGGCGGCGCGCGCTCCCGGACGACCTGCTCGATGCCATGGACGCCTATTTCGGTCACGGCCCTCGCGAGCTCTCCGTCGACGAGTTGGCGG
>JAPSIU010000267.1 GCA_031178565.1 Leucobacter sp.
CGAGCCCATGTACCAGCGCATCTTCACCGGGGTGATCATCATCCTCGCGGTCGTGTGGGACGTGGGGATGAGACGCAACTCCCGGACGTGACGCGAATCGCCTCCAGCGCGGTCACGCCGACCCGATCCATTCGATCCATTCGATCCATCCGATCCATCGACCCCATCGACCCCATCGATCCAGAGGAGAACAAGAGATATGCATAAGAACACTCAGCGAAGAGTGCTCGTGCTGGCCGCGACGGCGGCCTCCGCGGCGCTGGTGCTCACGGGCTGCAGCGGAGGCGGGACCGACGAGGCGGGAGACGGAGAGTTCGTGCCGAGCTTCGCCTTCATCACGGGCGACATCTCCGATTTCGGCCAGGTGCAGATCGAGGGCATGGAATCCGTCGTCGAGCCGCTCGGCGGCAAGGTCACCGTGTTCGACAGCGACAACGCGGAGGCGCAGAACTCAGACTGCATGGACATCGTCTCGTCGGGGCAGTACAACGGCATCATGCTGAACGCCCTCAGCGGGGCGGGCGCCGTGCCGTGCGCCGAGGCGGCGAAGGAGGCCGGAATCCCCGTCGTCGCGGTCGAGACCGTCGTGGGCCCGGACGCCGCGAAGATCGAGCCCCAGGTCGAAGGCGTCATCGCTTCGGCGGTGTTCTCGAACGACGACGCCGGCATGGCGACGGTCGAGCTGCTCGAAGCGGGCTGTGCGGACTTCGATCCCTGCAAGTACATCCACATCGTCGGCTCGCAGCAGTACGAGCTCGAGGCCAACAAGCTGAAGGTCATCGAGCGTGAACTCGGCGACGACCCGCGGTACGAGCGCGTCGCCCTCGGGGAGGACGGTTACAACCCGGAGCAGGGTCGCCAGGTGGCATCCGAGCTGCTCTCGGGCAACCCCGATACGAACGTGATCCTGAACTCCGGGGACTCCTCGGCCGTGCAGGTCATCGCGATGCTCGAGGAGGAGGGGCGCGATGACATCGTCGTGCTCGGTGACGGAGCGAGCCGGCAGGGCGTCGAGGCCATCAAGGCGGGCAGCCTGCTCGGCACGACGCGCCTCGCGCCGCTGACGATGGGCGAGGTCGCCGCGACCGCACTCGTGCAGGCGAACACCGGCGAGGACGTGATCACCCAGGAGGAGATCGCCGAGCAGCTCGCGCCCATCGCGTTCACGGCCGAGAACATCGGGGACTTCGAGGGGCAGTGGGGCTGATCCCGCTGATCCCACGACGGAAACGCCCGGCTTCCCCCGCACCGACCGAGCGGGGGAAGCCGGGCGGACCCGTCTACGCGGAGGGATAGCCGATCGCGGGCATCCGCGAGTGGCGGACCCATCCGGGCCTCGCGGCGACGACGTCCTCGAGTCGGTTCGCGATCTGAGCGGTGACCTGGAAGTGCCCCTTCGAGAACGAGGTCTGCATGCGCATCGAGGGGATCCCCTCGATCTCCCAGGTCTCCCCGCTCGAGTGCTGATCCGGGTTCAGCCGTCCGGTCACCGTGAACTCGAGCAGCGGTTCGTCCTCGGTCAGGGGATCGCGGCGGATGATGTCCCGCACCCCGACGACTTCTCCGACGGCGATCTCGCGGCCGAGCGCGCTCGAGCGCAGCGGCTGCGCGGCGGCGATCTGCTCGGTGGTCACCGTCCGGGGCGCGTCGGGCAGGCCGAGGTGCTCGGCGAGCGCGTCGAGGGCCGGCAGTCCGAACGGCGGGCGGGGGTCGTTCTCCCGCCAGACGACGGAGACGCTCTCACCGCTCGCCGGATCACCGATGCCGAGAGACGACATCAGCTCGGGCCCCGCGGCCTCCGGATTCCACGTGGACTCCCAGCGGATCGAGTCGACCCGGTGGGCGGCGCCGGCGAGCTGCGCGCCGAGGCCGATCCAGAACGCGTCCTCGTGACCTCCGCCGTAGATCGAGACGCCGTGCTCACGGGCGAGGGCGTCGAGCCGAGCGGCCTCTCCCGGGGAGGTGCGCCACGGGTGGAGCGCCTCCTCGGCGATCGTGATCACGTTGAGCCCGGCGCGGACGCAGCGCTCGATGAAGGGCGCGTGATCCGCGAGATAGCTGTTCGTCGTGAGGATCGCGATGTCCGCTCCGGATTCCTGCAGCACCGTGTCCGCGTCGTCGGACACGATCACCCCCGTGTCGCGGCCGAGGCCGATCACGTCGCCCAGATCCCTGCCGACCTTCTGCGGGCTCCGTGCGATCGCGCCGACGACCGGCACTCCGCGCTCGATGAGCAGGGAGGCGACCTCGCCGCCCATCGCTCCCACGCCGTAGATCACTGCTGAGACTGTCATTTCGGCTCCTTCGCCAGTTGTTCGTTCAGTCGAAGACGACGGTGCGGTGACCGGTGAGCATGACACGATCCTCCGCGTGCAGCCGCACGGCCCGGGTGAGCACGCGCCGCTCGACGTCCCGCCCCGTTCGCACGAGGTCGTCCTCCAGCTGCCGATGAGACACGCGAACCACGTTCTGCTCGATGATGGGGCCCTCGTCCAGGTCGCCGGTCACGTAGTGCGCAGTGGCCCCGATGAGTTTCACTCCACGATCGTAGGCCTGATGATACGGCTTGGCGCCCTTGAAGCCGGGCAGGAACGAGTGGTGGATGTTGATGATGCGTCCGGGGTAGCGCGAGCAGAAGTCGTCGCTGAGGATCTGCATGTAGCGGGCCAGCACGATGAAATCGGCTCCGGTCTCGACGACGATCCCGCGGAGGCGCGCCTCCTGCTCGGATCTGGTCTCCGGGGTGACCGGCAGCAGGTGGAAGGGGATCCCATGCGGCTCCACGAGCGTCCGGAGCGCGTCGTGATTGCCGACGACCGCGACGATCTCGACGGGGAGGTCGCCCGATCGCCAGTGGTACAGCAGATCCCACAGGCAGTGATCCGCCTTGCTGACCATGATCACGACGCGGCGCAGGCGATCCCTCCTGCGCAGGGAGAGCAGCGGATCGAAGCGCGCGAGCTCCTCGCGCAGACGGACATCGAGGCGGGACCCGGCTCCGGCGGGAACGTCGAGCTCCATGCGCAGGGTGAACGTGCCGCTGCGCTCGTGCGCGTACTGCGCGCTGTCGGTGATGTTGGCGGCCTGCGAGAGGATGGTCTGCGAGACCGCGGCCACGATGCCGGGCTCGTCGATGCAGCGCAGCGTCAGCACGTGCGCGACCATCTCCGGCGTCGCGGAGGCGCTTCCGCCGCTCACGAGCGGACCTTCAGGCGCTGGGGATCGTAGACGGGCGTCCCGACGATCCGCGCGGACGATTCCCCGTTCGACGCGCGCACGGTGAGAACCGTCTCCTTCGCGGTGCGGCCCTTCGCGACTCTGGCGAGCGCGAGGGTCGCACCGCCGAGGACGGGGGAGGGCACGGCCATCGTGATGGAGCCGACCTCGGCTCCGTCGTGGAGGAGCGCGGCGCCCTCGAGGCCGTCGGGGGCCGCGTCGACGACGACCGAGACGATCGTGCGGCGCGCGCGCTCCTTGAGCGCCACCAGGGCGTCCCGCCCGTGAAACGCCTGCTTCTCGAGGTCGACGGCCCAGCCCATCCGGCACTCGAAGGGGGTCGTGTCCTCGTCGTACTCGAGGCCTCCCATGACCATGCCCGCCTCGACGCGCACGATCATGAGCGCGCCGCCGCCGCAGCCGATCGCGCCGAACTCGGCACCGGCCTCGGCGACACGGTCCCAGAGCTCGAGGGCCCGCCCGATCGGCACCATGACCTCGTAGCCGAGCTCCGCGGTGAAGCCCATGCGGTTGATGTGCGCGGGGATGCCCGCCAGGTCGATCCCGGTCCGGAAGGTGTAGTAGGGGAACGCCTCGTTGCTCAGGTCGGTGTCGGTGAGCTTCTGCAGCGTGTCCCGACTGCGGGGTCCCTGGACCGAGAGCGTCGCGATCGTGTCGCGCAGCTCGGTGAGCACGGTCTCCGGGCGGAGGTATTCGCGAATGACGGCCTCGACCTCCCAGTTGCCGCCGGTGAGGCGCACGTGGTCGTCGGAGTAGACCAGCACCGTGCAGTCGTCCAACATCCGGCCGTCCTCGGTGACGACGACGCCGTAGGCGATGCTGCCCGGTTCGAGTCCGGCGACGTCGCGGCTGAACACCGAGTTCAGCACGTCGATCGCGCCGGGCCCCGTGATCTCCCACTTCGGCAGCATCGAGAAGTCGATCATGCCGACACCCGTGCGGAAGGCGCGGTACTCCTCGTCGGTGCCCGCGATGCGTTCGGGGGTCGCCTGGCCGGCGACGTCGATCCACTCCTCCTCGGTGAGATCCGCGGGGACGCGTTCCGTGAACGGGCTGGGCTTCAGGTGCTTCGGCGTAGGCAAGGTGGTGCACTCCTCGAACATCGTGTGAATCGGAAGCTGTTTCGTAAAAGATCCTCCCGG
>JAPSIU010000268.1 GCA_031178565.1 Leucobacter sp.
GCGTGGAAGGAGCGCAGCCCCCCCGCCGACGCGCCGCGCCACCCGTAGATCGACTGGTGGGGATCGCCCACCGCCATCACCGAACCGCCCCCGAAGATCATCGACAGCAGCCTCGTCTGACCGACGGAGGTGTCCTGCACCTCGTCGAGCAGCACGGCCCGGTGCCGCCGGCGGAGGACGGAGATCGCATCGGGCGAGCGCTCGAGCGCGCGGGTCGCGAAGGCGAGCTGATCCGAGAACTCGATGAGCCCCCGGCGCTGCTTCTCCGTCGCGTACTCCCGAGCGAGCCGCGTGATCATCGGCGTCTCCGCGAGGCTCGCGACCGCGTCGCGCACCGGCGCGTAGACGCGCCCGCTGCGGTCGCCCTCGCGCTCCTTCTCGTTGTACGGCAGATGCAGGACCCGGCCGAACTCCTCGACGATCCGGTCGACGCGGTCGAGTGAGGTGAGGTTGTCGGCGACGGCATGATCGAGGCTCAGGATGTGCCCGATGAGCTCGGGCGTTCGCAGCCGACTGCTCGGGAGATCCGGATCGTCGCTCGCCAGCACGACCTCGCGGGCGATGCGCCACGCCGTGGCCTCGTCGATGACCGCCGCGCCCGGGGCGACGCCGGCCGCGATCCCGAACTCCTGCAGGACGCCGGCCGCGAAGGAGTTGTACGTGCTCACCTCTGGCAGATCGAGGCCGTCGGCGAGCATCTCCCACAGCTGCTCGGCGCGCGCCAGCTCCGCGGGCGAGAGCACTCCGCGCTCGGCGGCTTCCCGCAACCGCTCCGAGAATGCCGTGAGACGCCCGGAGATCCGCTCCCGCAGTTCGCCCGCGGCCTTCCGGGTGAAGGTGAGCCCGAGCACCTGCTCGGGGACGACGAACCCGCCCGCGACGAGCCAGACCACGCGGTTCGCCATGGTCTCGGTCTTCCCGCTGCCGGCTCCGGCGACCACGAGCGCGCTGCCGCCGAGCGGGTGCTCGATGACGGTGCGCTGCTCGGCCGTCGGTGCGAGCGGTCTCGCCGGAGGCACGGCCAGGATCTCGGCGATGCGCGTCGCCGAGAACACCGCTTCCTCAGTCCCCATCCGCTGTGCTGCGCCGCTCACGCGTGGCTCACCGCCCGGATGATGTGCAGCCTGCAGTCGCCCGGCGCGTGCGGGTCGGAGCAGTGGTGCTCGATCCGCGCGGTGAACTCGGCCGCGGCGCACACGAACGCGACCTCGGCGACCCTGCGCATGAAGTCCTCCCTCGCCTCGTCGGATATCGGCCCCTGCACCCGTTCGACGAATCCCGAACCGCGAGTGGCGTCGGGGTGCACGTACAGCAACCGCGCGCCCCCGCTACTGGCGCCGCTCAGCCCGGCGGCGGGATCGGGGCCGTCACCGGGATCCCCCGAGCTCTCGTCCTCCGCGATCTCGAAGGCGTCGAGCACCACGCCGAGCTGGTAGGCCTGCAGCTGCGCGTGCGTCTCCGCCTCGGCTCTGCTCGGAGGCGTCCGGCCGGTCTTCAGATCGAGCACAGTGACTTCCGTCCCCCCGCCCGGCAGCTCCCGTCGTTCGAGTCGGTCGGCCACGCCGCGCAGCACGGCCCGCTCCACGGGGATCGTGAACGGCGTCTCGCGCCCTACGAGCGCCCGGTCGGAGCTCTCGAACTCGCGCAGATAGGAGGCGAGCCCGTCCGCCATCGCCTCGGCGAGACGCTTCGCCCGCTCGGATTCCCACTCGGCGTCGAACGGCAGCTTGTCCCACTCCGACATGACGACGGCGAGCAACGCCTCGGGATCGTGGCCCTCCGTGGTCTCGAGAGCGTGGTGCACGAGCGTTCCGAGGCTCGCCTGCACACTCCCGCTGCCGCCGCCGAGGCTCGCGATCGCCCAGTCGAGCGGGCATCGCTCCGCCCGTTCGAGCTGCGAGGGGCTCACCGGCACACGCGCCTCGGGATCACCGGCGAGGTCGTACAGCGGCGCGTTGGTGCTGGGCGGCAGCACGCCGTACCACTCGTCGGGGTGCGCTCCCGGCACGCGCTCACGGGCGAGCTCCGCCAGCGAGTACAGGGCTTCACCGTCGCGGGGGTCTCGAGCGAGTCGACGGCGCATCTCGGCGGTCGCGCCGCGGAGCGTCAGCCGAGTGCTCGGCAGTTCGTCGCAGCGATGCTCGGCTCCGAAGCCGAAGAAGGCGCTCGGGTGATGATCCTCATCGGAGACGGCGACGACGAGCAGCTCGTTCCCGGCTCGCGCGCAGCTGTGCGCGAAGAGCCTGAGTTCGTCGTGGACCGTGTCCTTCCTCGAGGGCGCGAGCGCCTCCCCTCCGCGCAGCCAGCGCTCGAGCGCCGCGGCTCCGAGGAGCGAGCCGCGCGCCCGGAGATTGGGCCAGGAACCGTCCTGCACGCCGATGACGGCGACGATCGCGAACTCCCGGCCGATGGCGCCCTGCGGCGTCGTCACCGTCACCGCATCCCGTTCGCTCCGCTGAGCGAGCGAGTCCTCCGGCACCGTGCTCAGCAGGAGCTCCTCGAGCAGTTCGGAGACCGGCTGCTCACTGTCCTGCTCCTCGTGGCGCTGCAGCGCGAAGAAGAGGCCGAGCACCGCGTCGAGGGATCGGTGGGCCTCGTCCGCCCGGGCTCCCCTGCCGTCGAGCGCGTCGTTCTGCCAGCGCTCGGCGAGCTTCGTGCCGTCCCACAGCGCCCAGAGCGCCTCGCGAGGGGTTCCGCCCGCCTCGCGCACACGGACCCCCTCGGCCGCGAGGACGCCGAGACGCCTGAGTGCCCGCCCGCCGGCGCTGTCGATGACCGGCTCCGCCCCGGGAAACGCGAACGCCTCCGACACGATCTCGTCGGTGCCCCTCGGCTCGCGAGCCTCATCGCGCGCCTCGCGCCGCTCCTGCAGGAGGAGCGCGCCTCGGAGACGACGGATCGCGACCGGGTCGAGGCCGCCGACCACTCCTCCCGCGAGCTGCAGCACCTCGTCGGCGGTCAGGTCGCGGATGCCGAGGGCGTGCTGGAGCAGCCGGACGAGCTCGCGCACGATCTGATGCTCCCTGAGCACCAGCCCCCCGGCTGCGACGCCCGTCGGTACCTGGTGAGCCGCCAGGATCCGCGCGGCCCGTCCGGCTTCGGAGCGCGACCGGCAGATGACCGCCATGTCTCCCCACGCGACGGGCTCACCGCCCAGGCCGAGCCGCCGCGCACGCAGTCGGTGCGCGATGATCCCCAGCTGCTCGGCGGGCGACCCGACGGATGAGAACTGCACGGCCGTCTCCTCGCGCTCCGGGAGCGGCGGGACGGGAGCGCCGGCCTCCGCTGCGCGCTGCTCCCCGGCCCCGGCGGCTCCGATGCGCGACGTGAGGTCCCGGACGAGACCGCGAAGCTCGGCGCCGTGCCGGTGCACCGTCTGCAGGACCGCCAGCTGTTCGCGCTCCGGACGCACGACGAACGCGGACCTCCTCGCGAGCTCGTCGTTCAGACGGGAGAGCACCGGCACCCGCTCGCCGTGGAACGCGCCCGTCGCCATGTCGGGATCCCCGAACACCCAGACGCGGCTGCCCGCACTCGCGCAGGCGGCGAGGAGCGCGAGTTCGCCCTCGCCGAGTTCCTGCGCGTCGTCCACGAGGATGAGCCGCGGAAGCCGGAGCTCCCCCTCGCCCGTGGAGCCCTCGCGCCGGACGGCCTCGGCGGCTCGGCGCAGCAGAGCGCTCGAACTCAGCTCGCCCGGTCGCCCCGCCGCGACGCGAGCGGATACCCGCTCGATCAGGCGCAGGCTCGCGAGCCAGCGATCCATCAGCTCCGGCACCGGCGCCCCGCTGTGCGCCTCCTTCGTTCCCAGCGTGCGCAGCCGCCCCAGTTCACCCGCCATCTCCCGAGGAGTGAGACCGAAGTCGTCGAGGACCCGCCACAGCTCGCGCAGCTCGGCGCGGAAGGCGGGGCTCAGCGTCACCTCGGGGGCGAACTCGGAGATCTCCCCGGCGCCGAGCGCCTCGTCCACCACCTCCGCGATCTCCTCGTCCTGGGCGGTCCCGGTGAGGAGGCGGGGCGCGGCCTCGCCCGCGAACGCCGACGAGCGCGAGAGCACGGCGAACGCGAGGGAAGCCGCCGTGCGCACGGGCGTGCCGCCGATCGCGCGCTCCGCGCGGCGCTCGACCGCGCTCCGCAGCCCGGCGGCCACAAGGCGGTTCGGAGCGAGCACCAGTACATCCTCCTCACTCCACCCTGGCCGCCTCAGCAGGCGGCCGAAGACCTCGCCGAGCAGCCGCGTCTTCCCGGTCCCGGGCGCGCCGAGGACCCTGGCGTTCCTGCCGGGATCGAGCTCCAGC
>JAPSIU010000269.1 GCA_031178565.1 Leucobacter sp.
GACGTCGATCCACTCCTCCTCGGTGAGATCCGCGGGGACGCGTTCCGTGAACGGGCTGGGCTTCAGGTGCTTCGGCGTAGGCAAGGTGGTGCACTCCTCGAACATCGTGTGAATCGGAAGCTGTTTTGTAAAAGATCCTCCCGGTGTCTTTCAGTCTCGCAGCTCGCGCGTGTGCGGCGAGCACAAAGAAGTCTCGACGCGTCTGGCGCGATGACCGGGTGCGGGAACGGAGTGTCGACGAGGTGACCGTGTTCCGTATAGTGATCAACTGTATTCGTTAAATTGTACGCTTTGAAAGGCGGCGCCTCATGGCATCCCCGACCCGACGCGCTCCGCGGGTGACTCCTCTGCTGGTCGCGGTGCTCGGGCTTCTCTCGATGGGCGGCGCCTTCGCCATGGACACCTATCTTCCGGCGCTGCCCGATGTGGCGCGCGATCTCTCCGCGACGCCGGCGCTCACCCAGATGACGCTGACCGCGTTCCTCGTGGGGCAGGCGCTCGGTCAGCTGTGGTTCGGGCCGGTGTCCGACCGGTGGGGAAGGTGGATGCCGCTGCTCGCGGGCAGCTGCCTCTTCCTCGCCGCGGGCATCGGGGCGGCGCTCTCGAGCGAGATCTGGATCCTCGTCGCCTTCCGGTTCCTCCAGGGGGCGGGTGCCGCCGCGGGACCCGTCGTGGGGCGCGCCGTGGTCGCGGACCTCGCGACCGGGGTCCAGGCCGCCCGTCTCTTCGGCGTCCTCATGATGCTGTTCGGCCTCGCGCCCGTGATCGCCCCGGTGTTCGGCGGTCCGCTCGCGGAGTGGGGCGGGTGGCGCGCGACGATGTGGGGGATCGTCGTCGTCAGTGCGATCGCGCTCTGCAGCGTGCTCTTGGTTCCGGAGAGTCTGCCGCCGGAGCGCCGCAGGGCCGTGCGGGCTCGAACGGTGGTCCGGGACTTCCGGGAGCTCGCCGGGAACCGGTACTTCTTCGTCGCCTCGCTGCTCATCATGGCGGGCTTCGGGATCATCACCGCGTGGCTGGCGGCCTCGTCGTTCGTGCTGCAGGGGCACTTCGGGCTCTCGCCGACCGGTTACTCGCTCGCCTTCGCCGTGAACGCCGCCGGATTCCTGCTCGCGGGCCTCCTCAACACGGTTCTGCTGCGGCGATTCCCGCCGGAGCTCATCCTGCGCGGTTCGGTGATGATGGTCGTCGCGGGGGCGGCGGCGCTCGTGCTGTTCCTCGTCATCGGCGTCCTGCCGTTCTGGCTGCTGCTCGTTCTCGTGACGGTGACCTTCGGGGCGGTGGCGCCGCTGATGGCGAATGCGACCGCGCTCGGCATCGGGGCCGTCGAGGCGAACCGCGCCGGTGCGGCTTCGGCGTTCATGGGCACGCTGGAGACACTGCTTCCCGCGGCGCTCGTGCCGGTCCTCGGTCTCTTCGGCACCGGGCCGGGTCCGCTGGTGATCGCCTTCGCGATCAGTGCCGCGGGTTCGTGGCTCCTCTATCTCCTGCTCGCCGCCACGCCGAAGCCCGTGTCGCTCGAGGGTTCGCGGGTCTCGTAGTGCCGCTCGTCGCCGGCGACCGGTCTTCGACAAATCGGTCACTATGAGATGACGACCGTGTGTTAAAGTGAACGGCATGCGTGGACCTCAGCTCCCGACGAGCTCGATACGGGACGTTCCCTATCGGGAGATCGAGGGGATCCGTCTGCACCTCGACCTGCACCGCCCCGAGGTCGAGATCCCTCCGCCCGTGGTCGTCTACCTCCACGGGGGAGCCTGGGCCGGCGGGGAGCGGACCGACCTGCTGGCGACCCGCGTGCTGCCCCTCGTGAGGCGCGGGATCGCGGTCGCGGCGATCCAGTACCGATTCACCGGCTCGGCGGCGTTCCCGGCGCAGCTGCTCGACGCGCGCGCCGCGGTGGGCTGGCTGCGCGAGCACGGCGATGCGCACGGTCTGTCCACCGAGCGGATCGGCGCCTGGGGGTCGTCGGCGGGCGGGCACCTCGCCGCCCTGCTCGGGCTCGAGTCGCCGCTCGCCGCAGACGGGTCTCCCGGCGACGATCCGCACCCGCCCCTCGTCGCCGCGGTCGCGGCGTGGAACGCCCCGCTCGACCTCGACGCGCGCTGCTCGCGCAGCCCGCTCGAGGAATCCGAGGAGCCGGTCGAGCACGGGGCGGAGGCCGCGCTGCTCGGCGCTCGGGCCTACGATCCTCGTGACCCGCGGCATCGCGCGGCCAACCCGCTGGCCCTCGTCACTCCGCGAGCCGCGCCCATGCAGTTCGTCACCGGGGACCGGGATCGGATGGTGGATCGCACGGAGTCGTTCCGGATGCACGACGCACTGGTCCGAGAGCGCGTTCCGTCCGCCGTCGCGGTGGTCGGCGGAGCGGGGCACGAGGACCTCGCGCTCGACGAGTCCGAGACGCTCGACTTCACGGCCGCCTTCTTCCGGCGTCACCTCCTGGGGGCGCGTGAGCACGGCGGCGAGTGAGCCGCGAACGGTTCCGCGGCGCCCCGCATCCGGCGGGCCGATCGGGACACGACCCCAGTAAGGAGCAATGCACATGAGCGGAACAGAGTTCTACGTTCTGTTCGACGGCGCGTACCCCAGGGTGCCGCACGCGGAGAACCGCAAGTCGAACTTCATCGACCTGCCGAACACGCACTACGACGACGTGGACGGTCAGCACACGCTCGAGTACCAGCTCTCGCTGCTCGAGGCGGTCGAGGAGCTCGGCTACGACGGCGCGTTGCTGAGCGAACAGCATAACGGCCCCATCGGCCTCTTCGGGAATCCCATGCTCGCGGGGGCGTGGCTCGCGGCGCGCACCAGCCGCATCAAGATCGGCGTGACCGGCCCGATCCTCAACGCCTACCAGAACCCGGTCCGTCTCGCCGAGGAGATCGCCGCCCTCGACATCATGTCGCGCGGCCGGCTGATCATCGGTCTGCCCGTGGGGCACGGGATGCAGTACCACTCCATGGGCGTCGTCAACGTCGCCACGGCCCGCTCGCGTTACCGCGAGGCCCACGATCTGCTCGTCGCGGCGCTCACCCGAGAGGGGCCGTTCGAGTGGAATGGCGAGTTCTTCCAGGTGCCCTACGTCAACCTCTGGCCGCGCCCGCTGCAGAAGCCGCACCCGGCGTTCATGCTGGTCGGCGGCGGCTCCCTCGAGACGCTCGACCTGATCGCGAAGCACCGATACGGCTACAACCCCATCGGGCTCACCGGCATCGCCGACATCCAGAAGATCAACGGCAAGCTCGCGGACCTGTGCCGCGGGTACGGCTACGAGCCGGATCGCTCCCAGTTCTGGGGCGGTCTCAATGTGCACGTCGCCGAGACCGACGAGCAGGCTCGGCTGGAGGTCGAGGCGCACGAGCTCTGGATCAATCAGAACTTCTTCCCGTCGCCCCTGCACGACAGCTTCCCTCCCGGATATCTGAGCGAGGGTGCGATCCGGGGCCTGCACGGCGGCTCCAGTTACCGGAGCAAGCCGATCTCGGAGCTCGACTACGACACCATGGTCGAGCGGGGTGCGCTCATCGCGGGGTCGCCGGAGACCGTGACCGAGAAGCTGCGGGAGTATCTCGAGGCCACCGGCGTCGGGCGACTCATGTTCGGCTCGAACAACGGCACCAAGCCGAAGTGGCTCGCGATCAAGTCGCTGACGCTGCTCGCGGAGGAGGTGCTGCCGAAGCTGCGCGGCGGAGCGGGGCCGATCGAGCCGCGACTGCTCGGCTACGGCTCGAACGCGGAGTACGGGGCGATGCGGGATCGCTCGACGCCCCCGCCGACCGCTCGGCTCGACGGGCGACTGGTCGACGTCGAGACCGCCCATATCGAGGAGCTCCGCACTCCCGTCGCGGAGTGATCGGGCCCGCTGGATCATCAGGAGGAGAGGCAAACATGAGCACAACGCAGACGTCGGAGACGTCCGCCGCGCGGTGGGCGCACTGGAGCGAACCCGAGTTCATCGAGGTCGACGGACTCCGCACGGCATACCGGCGAGCGGGGAGCGGGGAGGCCGTACTGTTCCTGCACGGTCAGCACTTCACGCGGGTGTGGCTGCCGTTCTACGAGGAGCTCGCCGGCTCGGTCGACCTCATCGTTCCCGAGCACCCCGGCTTCGGCGACACTCCGCTTCCGGACACCCTCCGGTCGTTCGAGGACTACGTGCTGCACTACGAGGCCTTCACGCGCGAGCTCGGGATCGAGCGGGTGCACCTCGTCGGGCACGCCCTCGGAGGATGGATGGCCGCGAACTTCGCCGTGCACCACCCGGAGCGGG
>JAPSIU010000028.1 GCA_031178565.1 Leucobacter sp.
GCATCTCCTTCATCTCTCCCGACGTCCGACTCAGCTCAGCTTGTCCTGCAGTGCGAAGAACGCGCCGCCCGCGCGCAGGTGCGCCCAGGGGTTGCCCGTGTACCCGGGAATCCAGGGGTTCTTCAGGTCCCGCCAGATGTTCGCCTCGGGGTTGCCCTTGGCCACGTCGACCATGACCTTGCCCATGTAGTTGGCCATCTGCACGCCGTGGCCGTTGTAGCTGTGGCTGTAGAAGATGCCCTCGTGCTGGCCGGCATGCGTCATCATGTCCATCGAGATGTCGACGAGGCCGCCCCACATGTAGTCGATGCGCGCGTCGTGCAGCTGCGGGAAGACCTCGCGCATCGCCTTGGTGAGGATCTCGCCGCTCTCCCGGTCCTGCGACGGGTCGCTGAGCGCGAAACGCGCGCGGCCGCCGAAGAGCAGACGGTTGTCGGGCGTGATGCGGAAGTAGTGCGTGAAGTTCACCATCGTCGACGTCATGCGGCGGTTCGGCAGCAACTCGTCGACGACCTCCTGCGGCAGCGGCTCGGTCACGACGATGAAGCTGCCGACGGGGATGATGCGTCGCTGGTTCCAACCGAAGGGTTTGCCGGTGTAGCCGCTCGTGCCGAGGATCACCGAGCCGGCCTTGACGTTGCCCCTGGCGGTCTTGAGAATGTGCATGGCGCCGCTGCCGATGCGCTCGTAGTCGAGCACCTCCGCCCGCTCGTGGATCGTCGCGCCGGCCTCGATCGCGAGGCGGGCGAGCTCGTGGCCGAACTTGCCGACGTGCAGGCCCGCGCCGAGCGGGTCGACGATCGCGCCGTGATACGCATCGGAGCCGATCTCGCTGCGGATGTTCGCGCGGTCGACGAGGCTGACGGGCTGTCCGACGAGGCGCTGCAGCTGCTCCACGCTCTTTCTCATGCCCTCGAAGTGCGCCGGTTTCACCGCGAGGTTCATCTTGCCGGTGCGGGCGTAGTCGACGTCGAGATCGTGCTCCTGCACGAGATTCTCGATCAGGTCGATGGCCTTGTTGTACTCCTTGAAGTAGGCGATGGCGCGCCGCTCGCCGTAGCGCTTCACCGCGCTGCCGAAGCCGATCGCGAGACCGGTGGTCGCCATGCCGCCGTTGCGACCCGAAGCGCCCCAGTTGACCGTGTGCGCCTCCAGCACCGCGACCGAGAGCCCCTGCTTCGCCGCGTGATAGGCGGCCGAGAGCCCCGTGAAGCCTCCACCCACCACGGCGATATCGACCTCCCTGGGGATCTCGGTTCGGCTGTAATCACCGCTCGGAGTGGCGGTATCGAGCCAGTAGGAGTGCATCTTCACGTTGGGGTGTCCTTCTATTCTTCTCGGAGGGAAACGGTGTTCCTCGGCGGGCGGCGCAGACGACTCCTGCGCCGCCCGCCGAGACCGTCCGCTACTCGGCGGGTGCGGTGCTCGCGCTGATGAGGCGTCGCTCGAGCGGGTCGCGGACGACGTTCGTGAACGTCCCCGCCTCGCCCTGCACGACGCGGTCGTGCACGAGCGGAATGGCGGCGTCGAACTGCAGGATCGCGGCCTCCGCGTCCAGCGTCGCCTGCTGCCGCTCCTCGCCGACCGGCAGCTGCAGGCCGGCGCCGACGAGCTCGTCGACCTTCGGGTCGCACGTCTGGGCGATGTTGTAGCCGCCCGCGCACGTGAAGTCCTGCGACAGGAAGGAGAGGGGGTCGCCCGTGTCGAGCAGCGTGTTGCGCGACATGATCACGGCGTCGAAGCCGCCCTCGAGCATCTCCGCCTCCATGTTGACGTACTCGCGCACGTCCTGGGTGACGACGAAGCCCGCATCCTCGAGCTGCTTCTCGAGCTGCACGGCGATCTCGGGGAGCTCGGCGCGATCCGTGTAGGTCGCGAGTGTGATCGCCGTGCCCTCCGCGTCTCCCGGCTCGGTCGCCGACTCGACGTCGCCGCGCATGTCCTCCGCCCAGGCGATGGCAGGACCGAGGAGGCCGGTCGCCGGGTCGGCGTGGCCCTCGTAGACGCTGTCGACGATGACCTGCGGGTCCACCGCCGCGCGTGCTGCGGCGCGAACCGCCGGATCGGCGAATGGGCCGGTCTCGCTGTTGAGCGCGACGAAGGTGGTGCGCGTCTGGAGCACCTCGTGGGCCATCTCCTCGTCGAGCAGGCCGATCTGCGAGACCGGGATGGTCTCGGCCACGTCGACCTCGCCCGAGCGCAGCGAGGCTGCGCGGGCCGTGCCGTCCGGCACGAAGGACGCGTCGATCCCGGCCGCCGCGGCCGGTTCGCCCCAGTAGTCCTCGAAGCGGTCGAGGGTCGCCGTGGTGCTGCCGTTGACCTCGATCAGCTCGAACGGGCCGGTCCCGGTGCCGACCGGAGTGACGGTGCCGTCGTCCTGGTAGGCCGCCGCCGAGAGGATCGACAGCTGCGGGCTCGCGAGGCGGTTCGGCAGCAGGGGATCGGGGACGTCGGTCTTGATGGTGACCTCGAACTCGCCCGTGGCCTCGGTCGTGAGCACGACGCCGTTGAGCGCGCGCGGCGGAGGCGTGGCCGCAACCGCCCGGTCGAGGGTGTTCTTCACCGCTTCGGCGTTGAACGGGGTGCCGTCGTGGAACGTCACGTCGTCGCGCAGCGTGAAGACCCAGGTGAGGTCGTCGACCTGCTCCCACTCCGTGGCGAGCATCGCTTCGATCTCGATCTCGTCGTTGAGCTGCACGAGGGTCTCCCCCGTGCTCCAGCGCGACAGCTTCGCGGCGTCGTCGCTGAAGGGGTTCATGTTCGACTTCGGCGGCTGCATCATGGCGACCTGGATGCGCTCGTCGCCGTCGCCGCCTCCGCCGTTGCCGCCACCGCCGCCGCTGAAGCAGCCGCTGAGCAGCAGGGCCGCAGAGCCGGTGAGAGCGAGTGCGGCCGCGACTCTGCGGCCAGATTTCTTGCTCATACTCGTGTTACCTTTCGTGTTCTGATGGGGAACCGGGCCCGCGCGGGCCAGGCCGTGTTACGCGATGCCGAGTGCGTGGTTGATGTCTTCGAGGGACGTGAAGCGCTTCGCGCCGTACTCGGGGAGGTCGGGGTCGTAGCCGCGGTCGAGGAAGACCTTGTTGGTGAAGCCGAGCTTGTCCATGGGGACGTGGTCGTAGAGCTGGTGCGAGGAGATGTGGAGGAAGTCCTCGGGTGTCGCGTCGAGCTGGGCGAGCATGTAGTCGAAGGCCTGGATGCGGGGCTTGTAGGCGCCGGCCTGTTCGGCCGTGTAGACCGCGTGGAAGGGAGCGCCCAGCCGCGGGATGAAGGCGTTCAGGTGGCGGTCGTCCGCGTTGGAGAGCGCGACGAGGGGGAAGTGCTCGGCCATCTTCGCGAGGGGTTCGGGCACGTCGGGGTGGGCGCCCCACTCGAGCACGTCGCGCTGGATCGTGGCGACGTCCTCGTCCTTCACCTCGAGGCCGTAGCGGGCGCAGACGCGGCGGAAGGAGCTGTCGAGCACCTCGTCGTAGGGGCGGTACTCCATGATCTCGTCGTAGCGGATGAAGCTGAAGTCGGTGAAGAACGCCTCGAGCTGCTCGCCCTGCAGGCGGTCGGCGACGATCGGCTCGACGGACTTGCGCATCTCGAAGTAGATGAGCGTGCCGATGACGTCGAAGGAGATGTACTTCGGACGGGGGAGTTCGATGGACAACTGCTGCCTTTCACTGGTGATGCTTGCGGTGGGGTCTGCGGGTTCCCGGCGAGCTACGGCGCCTGGGACGGGAGGTCGACGACGGTGGTGCGCGTCGGCCCGGTGCGAAGATCCTGAACGCTCTTCCGGGGCCGCCGGCGCCTGCTCGTCCTGGTCCGGCCGCCGCGGAAGTCGATGCTCAGGCTCGACAGCGAAACTGCGAAGATCGAGAGGATCACGAGCGCGCCGGCCGGCACGACCACGACGAGCGGGGCCCGCTCCACGTAGGGCATTCCCTCCGCGAGCACCAGGCCCCAGTCGGACTGGGGAGGTTGCGGGCCGAGGCCCAGGAAGCCGAGCGCGGCGAGCGCGAGGGCGATGCCGGGGAGGCGGAGGCAGGCGTGACGGAACACGGGACCCACGACGCTCGGCAGCACGTAGCGCAGCATCATCCGAGCCTTGCCGACGCCGAGCACCGGCGCGATCTTCACGTGCGGCTGCGCCTTCACCTCCGCGACGAGAGCCGCGGTGTGCGCCGCGAGCGGGGCCCAGCTCACGAGGGTGACCGCGACGGCGGCGCCGAACGAGGAGGGGCCCATGATCGCCGCCACGATCAGGCCGGCGAGGATCGGCGGAGCCGCGTTCGTCACCTCGATCGGCCCCGAACCGAGGTTGGGGAACATGCCGATGATGAGCCCGAGCACCAGGCAGATCGCGGCGACGATCGTGCCGACGCCCATCGTGGACAGGGCCCCGTGCGAGATGCGGGCGAGCACGTCGCGGCCGCTCGCATCGGCCCCCAGCGGCAGCTCCCAGCTCGGAGCCTGCAGACGCGTGTAGTCGAGCGCGTAGGGATCCCGCGGCAGTCCGGCCACGATGACGAGGATGAGCAGCAGGAGCATCGTCGCCGGCAGCACGAGCGCCCACTTCGAGCTCGGGGTCTTCGGAACGGCGGCCGGCAGCGAGTTCGAACGCAGAGCCGGGCCGAGCAGCAGCCGGCGCAGCAGCGTGGCGCCGACGCCGAGCAGCACCGCGAGCAGCATGAGCAGGATCACACCCGCCTGCAGGGTCGGCAGATCCTGCGACTGCGCGGCGGCGAGTGTGGCGCGGCCGATGCCCGGGATCGCGTACACCTCCTCGATCACGACGGCTCCGGCGGTGATGCCCACGAGGATCAGCGACATCGGAGCGGTGACGCCCGGGAGCGTGCGCCGGATCGCGGCGAAGACGATGCGGGTCTTCGAGTAGCCGGCCACCTGCCAGGTGGCCACCCAGCGCTCGCTGAAGGTGTTCGCGAGCGCGTCGGAGAGGAGCCGGCCGAGGAAGCCGCCGGCGGGCAGGCCCATCGAGAGGGCAGGAAGCACGAGGTACTCGAGGCCTCGCCAGCCGAAGGGCGGGAACCAGCCGAGCCAGACGGCGAAGACCACGAGCAGCACCGAGGCCAGCAGGAACTCCGGGAGCGCGGTGAACGCCGCGGCGAGGCCGCCGCCGGTCCGGTCGGAGCGGCCCGCCAGCCCGCGGCGGAAGGTCGGGATGGTGAGCAGGCCGCCGAGCACGATCGCGACCACGAGAGCGGCGATCATGAGCGTCAGGGATGCGCCGAGCGCCTCGAGCATCGCGGGCAGCACCGGCTGGCGGGTGGTCCACGAGACGCCGAAGTCGCCCTGCACCGCGTTGCCCACCCAGGCGAAGAACGCCCCGAGCACCCCCTGGTCGAGGCCCAGCTCCTGGCGGATCGCCTCGAGCGCCTCGGGGGTCATCTCGCCCTCGGAGTAGCGGGTGCGGAACACCGACTCGGCGATGTCCCGGCCCGAGAGCAGCGGGAGGATGCCCAGCAGGAAGACCACGACGAGGATCGTGCCGATGCGCGAGAGCGTCGAGATGAGCGCGGACTTCGATCCGAACGAGAGCGAGTTCCTGCGCTGCGCCCGTCTCAGTGCCGGAACGGCCTGTGTGGAGATCGCCATTCGCTTTCCTTCCTCAGAGTGTTATCGGCCTCGTGCCCGACGTCGTCGGCGGGGCACGCGCGAGCGGTGGGTCAGACGGCCACTTCCATGCCCGCGGGCATGATGTGCAGGGTCGGGATCGCGTCGAGGAGCTCCCTCGTGCGCTCGTGCCTCGGCTCGGTGAGCAGCTGCTTGGTCGGTCGGTCCTCGACGATCTCGCCGGCGTGCATGACGACCGTGCGCTCGCAGAGGCTCGCGACCATCGAGAGGTCGTGCGAGACCACGACGATGCCCGTCCCCCGCTCCTCCGAGACGTTCCGCATCAGCGCGACGATCGACTCGCGCATCGGGAGATCGAGGCCGCTCACGGGCTCGTCGGCGAGCAGGAAGTCGGGGCGCGTCGCGATCGCGCGCGCGATGGCCAGGCGCTGGGCCTGGCCGCCCGAGAGCTCGTTGGCGCGGCGATTCATGAACTTCTCGTCGAGGCCCACCGAGGTCAGCGCCTCGCGCACCATCTCGTCGTGGTCGCCGGGAACCCCGAGGCGCACGAGCGGCTCGCGGACGAGCTTCCGCACCGTCATGAGCGGGTCGAGGGTGCTCGCGGGATCCTGCGGAACGTACTGCACTTTGCGTCGGTACCACTTGAGCTGCTTGACCTCGGCCGGGTAGACCTCTTTGCCCTGGCAGGTGACCGCTCCGGTGTCGGTCGTGTCGAGCGCGAGCATGAGACGCAGCAGCGTCGTCTTGCCCGAGCCCGAGACCCCCACGATCCCGACCCGCTCGCCCGCCCCGATGGTGAGGCTCGTGGAGTGCAGCGCGGTCTTCATCTCGCGCTTCCCGAAGAGACCCTTCCGCGGCATGGCGTACTCCCGGCTGACCTCGCCGATGTCGTAGAAGATCTTCCGCCCCGGCAGCTGCGCGGCGTCCTCCGCGCGCAGTTCGGCGAGCTCCCGCTTGAACTTCTGCACGTACGGGTCGACCGTCGCCGCGCGCGCCGCGCGGATCAGCTCTCGGGTGTAGGGATTCTCGGGCGCCGCGAAGATGGAGTGGATCTGGCCGTGCTCCACGACGTCCCCGTCCTTCATCACGACGGAGTCGCTGCACAGCTCGGAGGCCACCGCGAAGTCGTGCGTGATGAACAGCAGCGCCGGCGTGTTCTGACCGGCCGTGTACTTCTTCAGCACGTCGAGCACTCGCTTCTGCGTCACGACGTCGAGCGCGGTCGTCGGCTCGTCCGCCACCATCAGGCGGGTGTTGCACGCCAGCGCGAGGGCGATGCAGACGCGCTGCCGCTGACCGCCCGAGAGCTCGGCGGAGAAGCGGTCGATGATGCTCTCGGGATCCGGGAGGCCGACGGACTCCGCGAGCTCCACGGTCGCCCGCAGCGCATCGGCCCGCGAGAGCCCCCGGTGGCGGCGCAGGGGCTCGACGATCTGCTCCCGGATCCGGACGAGCGGGTTCAGCGCGACGGCGGAATCCTGGAAGACCATCGCCACGCGCGCCTCTTCCGGCCGCTTGGACATCGGGACGCCGAGCACCTCGACGCCGTTGATCTTGATGCTGCCCTGCGTCACCGCGTTCGCGGGGAGGCGTCCCAGCACCGCGCTCGCCGTGAGCGACTTGCCGGAGCCCGACTCGCCGAGCAGGCAGACGCGCTGGCCCTGGCCGACCGAGAACGTCGTACCGTGGACGAGGGTTCGCCCACCGATAGCGATTCTCAGATCGGTCACTTCGAGACTGTGCATGATCACCTCGTGGAGAGTATTCGGGCCTGCCACCTTGCCGGCCTACGGCGAGATTAGTCGCTCTTTCGGTAGATTGTCAACAATCCAACAATCTTGTGATCTCCCTGAAACCCTCCTGTGACGAAACGACTCAGGCCGCGCCGAGTTCGGCGATGACCGCCTCGCCGACCTCGGCGGTGGAGAGACCCCCTCCGAGATCGGGGGTGACCTCGCCCCGCTCGATGACGGTCCTGAAGGCACCCTCGACGGCCTCCGCGATCTCGGAGTGCCCGAGGTGGCGCAGCATCATCGCCCCGGCCCAGATCTGCCCGATCGGGTTCGCGATCCCCCGGCCCGCGATGTCGGGCGCCGAGCCGTGCACCGGCTCGAACATCGACGGGTGCAGGCGATCCGGGTTCAGGTTGGCGCTCGGCGCGATGCCGATCGAACCGACCGCCCCCGCGACGAGGTCGGAGAGGATGTCGCCGAAGAGGTTCGAGGCGACGATCACATCCAGGCTCTGCGGCGAGCGCACCGCCCGCGCCGCGAGCGCGTCGATCAGCACGGACTCGAGTTCGACGCCGCCCTCCCGGCGCACGACCTCCGCCACGATCTCGTCCCAGAACGGCATCGTGTGGATGATGCCGTTGGACTTGGTCGCCGAGACGAGGCGGCCCGAGCGGGCCTGCGCGACCCCGACGGCGTAGCGCGCGATCCGCTCGACGCCGTGACGCGTGAAGATCGACTGCTGATAGGCCGCCTCGAACGGCGTGCCCTGGGAACTGCGCCCTCCGACCGCCGAGTATTCGCCCTCGACGTTCTCGCGGACGATGACCATGTCGATGTCGGGGCTTCCGGCGAGCGAGGAGCGCACACCGGAGAAGGATCGCACGGGGCGGAGGTTGACGTACTGGTCGAACTCGCGCCGGATGGGGATCAGCATCCCCCACAGGGTCTCGACATCGGAGACCTCGGGGTGGCCGACGGCGCCGAGGAAGACCGCGTCCGTCGCGGCCATCGTCTCGATCGCGTCCACCGGCATCATACGACCGTGCCGTCGGTAGTAGTCGCTGCCCCACGGCTGCTCCCGCCACTCGAGGCGCACGTCGCGATCCCTCGTCGCGGCATCGAGCACATCGATGGCGACCGGCATGACCTCCAGCCCGATTCCGTCTCCCGCAAGAACCGAGATCACGTGCGATTCCATAGTCGTTCTCCTCATCGAGCCGCTTCACCTGCAAACTGTCAACAATCTACAATAGCTCGCTCGACCTCGGGCCTCACTCTTCCCGCGCCGGAGACCCGCTTGCAATGCTTTCGCCAGATCGTAGTATTGCCCTACAATTGGTGAGTCCGCGCCCCGGCGCACCGATCCAAGAGGGACCGAAGGAGATCTCACCACGTGAACGCACACACCGACACCGGCCCCGCGCTCTGGAGCGCACAGGCCCACATGCCCTCCGTTCTGGGCCGGCAGCTCATCATCGACCGCGGCGAGGGCAACTACGTCTTCACGACCGACGGACAGCGCCTCTTCGACGGCACGGCGGGCCTGTGGCACACCAACATCGGTCACGGGCGAGCCGAGATGGCCGAGGTCGCGGCCGAGCAGATGCGCAAGCTCGAGACCTATCACGTGTTCGGGCGCTACCTGAACGACCGCGCCGTCGAGCTCGCCGAGAGGATCGCCTCGATCTCGCCGATCGCCGATCCGAAGATCATCCTGAACAGCGGCGGATCCGACTCGATCGACGTCGCCCTGAAGCTCGCCCGGCGGTACTGGCAGCTGCGCGGCCGCCACGAGAAGACCATGATCCTCAGCCGCGATCTCGCCTACCACGGCCTGCACGCGTACGGCACGAGCGTCGCGGGGCTCGACTTCAACCGCGAGGGCTACGGCACCGAGTCTCTCGTGCCGGAGACCGCGCGCTTCGACACGTACGACATCGAGAAGGTCCGCAAGACGATGGCGGAGATCGGCCCGCACCGGATCGCCGCCCTCATCGCCGAGCCCATCCAGGGCACCGGCGGAGTGATCCCCCCGACGCCCGGATATCTCGAGGGGCTGCAGCAGATCGCCGACGAGCACGACATCCTGCTGATCCTCGACGAGGTGATCACCGGGTTCGGCCGCACCGGCCACTGGTTCGCCGCGGAACGCTACGGCCTGCGCCCGCACATCGTCACGATGGCGAAGGGCATCTCCTCGGGGTACTCCGCAGTGGGCGGCATCATCGTCGCACCCGAGGTGTGGTCCCCGTTCTACGAGACGGGAGCACCCATGTACCGCCACGGCACCACCTACTCGGGACACGCCACCTCGGCGGCGCTCGCGCTGAAGAACCTCGAGATCATCGAGCGGGAGGGACTCCTCGGGCGCGTGCAGCAGCTCGAGGGCGTGCTCTCGACCGAACTCGGCGCTCTCGCCGCCGACGACCGTATCGAGGAGACGCGCGTGGCCGGTCTCCTCGGCGGCATCCAGCTGCGCCCCGAGTTCTCGGCGGAGCAGGTCACCGACGCGATGGTCGAGCAGGGCTGGATCGCCCGCCCGCTGCGAGGCAACGTCATCCAGATCAGTCCGCCGTTCACCACGACGGACGAAGAACTCCGCGGAATCGTTGCCGCCGCGGTCACGGCACTCGATACGGTCGGCGCGGCAACCCCGGCTCCGGAACTGGCGGTAACCCGATGACCCTTCGTACTGTTGACCAGCAGCTGATCGAAAGCTCCGACGCGGCGCTCGCCAGCGTGGTGCTGGATCGCCTCGGCCTCGGCACCGCCGACACCTTCGAGGTGCACGATCCCGCGACCGAGCAGCTCATCGCGACGCCCCCGAACCACTCGATCGAGGACGCGCTCGTCGCTCTCGGTCGTGCCGACGAAGCCGGGAAGGCCTGGGCGCGCACCACCGCCCGTCACCGCTCCGACGTGCTGCACCGCGCGTACGGTCTGCTCATCGAGCAGAAGGACCGCCTCGCCCGGGTCATCACCCGCGAGATGGGGAAGCCGCTCGCCGAGGCATACGGCGAGGTGCAGTACGCAGCCGACTACGTGCGCTGGTATGCGGAGGAGGCGCTCCGGCCCGCCGGCAACTTCCGCGAGAACCCCGTCGGCGGCTCGACGATCCTCACCACCCGCGCCCCGATCGGCACGACACTGCTCATCACGCCCTGGAACTTCCCGATGGCGATGGCGACGCGCAAGATCGCTCCCGCGATCGCGGTGGGCTGCGGCGCCGTCGTGAAGCCCGCGGCGCTGACCCCGCTCACCACGCTCGTCGTCGCGGAGATCTTCGTGGAGGCCGGTGTTCCCGAGGATCTGGTGCAGGTCGTCACGACCAAGAACTCGTCCGGCTTCAGCTCGGCGCTCATGGCGGACGGCCGCGTGCGCAAGGTCTCGTTCACGGGATCCACCGGGATCGGCAGCGTCCTGCTCGGGCAGGCGGCGGAGCACGTGATCAAGAGCTCCATGGAGCTCGGCGGCAACGCCCCGCTGCTCGTGTTCGACGACGCCGACCTCGAGCGCGCCGTCGAGGGCGCGGTGATCGCGAAGCTGCGCAACGGCGGCCAGTCGTGCGTGGCGGCGAACCGGATCCTCGTGCAGGACGGCATCGCGGACGCGTTCGTCGAGGGCTTCACGGAGCGGATGCGCGAGACGGTGCTCGGCAACGGCCTCGCGGAGGGTGTGACGCTCGGCCCCGTCATCGACGATCGCGCGGTGCAGAACTTCACCCGCCTCGTCGAGGACGCGGTCGCGAAGGGCGCGGATCTCCGCCTCGGCGGGTCCGCCCCCGAGGGCGCGGGCCACTTCTTCGAGGCCACGGTGCTCGACCGGGTGCCCGAGGCGTCGGAGATCGCCAACACCGAGATCTTCGGTCCCATCGCCGCGATCGCTCGTTTCGGCAGCGAGGAGGAGGCGATCGAGCGGGCCAACAGCACCCCCTTCGGCCTCGCCAGCTACGTCTTCTCGGAGAACATCGATCGCGCCTTCGACGTCGCGGACCGCCTCGACGCCGGCATGGTGGGCATCAACCAGGGCATCGTCTCGAACGTCGCGGCGCCCTTCGGCGGGGTGAAGGCCTCCGGTCTCGGCCGCGAGGGCAGCGGCGAGGGCCTCGAGGAGTACCAGGAGATCCGCTTCTACAACCTGGCGCGCCGGGCCCGGTAGCAGGTGGCCGCGGCCCGATAGCGGTCGCTCGGCCCGATAGCGGTCGCTCGGCCCGATAGCGGTCGCTCGGCCCGATTCAGGTGGCGCGAACTGTGGCTTCCCCCGCGGGAGGCCGCACTTCGCGCCACCTCTTTCGTGTGACGGGTGGGCGGAGCGAGCAGCCGGTCAGACAGTCCGCGACCGGAGCGAGCAACCCGCGGCCGGATCAGGCGTCGGCGTCCTCGAGGATCTGCCGGATGCGCCGGTGATTCCCCTCCAGGTGCTCGGCGAGCGCGCGTCGCGCGGCCTCCGCGTCCCCCGAGACCACGGTCTCGAGCAGCCGACGGTGGTGCGCGAGCACGGCCTCGTCGACCCTGCCCGGCTCGTCGTCGGTGTGGGAGAGGATGAGCAGGTAGTAGCCCATCTCGGTCGCGACGGTCTCGAAGAACGCGTCGATGCGCGCGCTTCCCAGCCTGGCGACGAGCGCCGCGTGGAACGCCATGTCGGCCGCCACGATCTCGCGCGCCTGGCCGGTGTGGGCGGCCGCGACGAGCCCCTCGAAGGCGCGCTCGAGGGCGGCGATCTGCTCCGGGGTCGAGGGCGTGCTCGCGGCGAGCGTCTCGAGGTGGATGCGCGTGCGGTACAGATCGTCCAGCTCCGCGATCGAGGGGGTGACGACGACCGCGCCGCGGTGCATCTCGTAGCGCACCAGGCGACCCCGCTCGAGCAGGCGGATGCCCTCCCGAACCGAGTTCCTCGAGATCCCGAGCGTCTGCGCGAGGGTGCTCTCGCGGAGGCGCTCCCCCGCTCCGATGGTGCCGTCGAGGATCAGGCTCGTGAGGCGATCCGCGACCTGCTCGGCAGCGCTCGTGCGGTGCAGCGCCATGGGCGTCATCGCCCGCTCAGCGCTCCCGGGAACCTGCGCATCGGCAGCTCTATTCATCGGGTGAAGGGTACCACCCCCGGGCGTGTCCTCCCGGGATCGCCTGCACGGCGAGACGGTCAGCACGTCTTCTGAAGAAGTCATACTTGATTATTTGCGCAATTGCGCAAATAATCAAGTATGTTCATCGCGTTCCGCCACCGCATCTTCCGCCGCCTCTTCGCAGCGCACGTCGTCGCGCTGCTGGGCACCGGGCTCTCGACGATCGCCATCGGCTTCCTCGTGTTCGACATCTCCGGCGGCGGAGCGGCCGCGGTCCTCGGCACGCTGCTCGCGATCAAGATGTTCACCTTCCTCCTGATCGGGCCGCTCGCGCCCGCCATCGCCCAGCGGGTCGGCGTGAAGCGCCTCCTCGTGCTCACCGACCTCGCCCGCGCGGCCGTCGCCGTCTCGCTCCCCTTCGTCGACAACGTCGCGGTGGCGTACGTGCTCATCTTCGTCCTGCAATCGGCGTCCGCGCTCTTCACCCCGACCTTCCAGGCGACGATCCCGAGGGTCGTCACCGACGAGCGCCAGTACACGGGGGCGCTCGCGCTCAGCCGGCTCGCCTACGATCTCGAGGCGCTCGTCTCCCCCACGATCGCCAGCATGGTGCTGGTGTTCGCACCCTCGGCCGCCCTCTTCCTCGGCACCGGCGTCGGCTTCCTCGGCTCGGCCATGCTGATCCTCTCGGCCGCGCTCCCGAAGACGATCGCCGCCGAGGGCGAGGGGGTGCGCAGCGAGATCACTCGCGGCACGCACCTCATGACGACCGTGCCGCAGCTGCGCGGGATCCTCACCCTGCACCTCGCACTCGCCTCGGTCGGCTCGATCTCGATGGTACTCACCGTTCCGCTCGTGCTCGGCGAACTCGGCGGCGACGAGACCCAGGCGGCGGGGCTCCTCGCGGTCTACGGCGTCGGATCCATCACCTCCGCGGTGCTGATGCCGACGATCGTCGCCCGAGTGGGCCCCCGCCCGTACATGCTCACCGGGCTCCTCGTGATGACCGCCGCGATGTCGCTCGTGTGGCCCGTGCTCGCGCTCCGCCCCGGCCAGGACGGCCTCCCCTGGCTCTCCGTCATCTGGTTCGTGGCCGGCCTCGGCAACTCCGCGGTACTCGCACCGATGGGCCGGGTCGTCCGGGACTCCGTGCCAGATCACGATCTGCCGCACGTCTTCGCCGCGCAGTTCTCGCTCGCCCACGGCTGGTGGCTGATCAGCTACCCCGTCGCCGGCTGGGGCGCCACGATGCTGGGCTTCGGTCCGATCACCCTGCTGCTCGCGGTGTTCGCCGCCCTTGCGCTGGCGTTCGCTGCGCACCTCTGGCGCTCCCCCGTGCCATCCCCAGTCTCGTAGTGCACTATGGAATCAGGAAAGGAGGGCCGCCATGGGCAAGCCCGCCAAAACACCTCCGATGCGGCAACCCACCGCCGCCGAACTCGATCACGCGGCGGCGGTGCTCCAGCTGCTCTCGGATCGCACCCGTCTCGGGATCATCTCGATCCTTCTCCCCGGTCAGGAGCTCTCGGTGGGTGAGATCGCGCAGCGCCTGGAACGGCCCGTGCCGGCGATCTCGCAGCACCTCGCGAAGCTGAAGACGGGCCGCCTCGTGCTGGCCCGACGCGAGGGCACCTCGATCATGTACCGCCTCTGCGGCGAGCACGTGTCGCTCCTCGTGGAGAACCTGCTGCAGCACACCGAGCACGAGCTGTTCGCGGAGCCGCCCCACCACCAGGCGGCCCGGGCCGCGGAGAGCGCGGGGGATCCGGAAGAGGCGATGGACCGCTCGCGGCTCGCCGTCGCGGGATCCCCGCCGGCCGCCTAGGAACCGCCGCCCGGCGGCGGCCCTCAGTCCAGCAGCAGCGCGGGCTCCTCGAGCACGGAGGCCACGTCCGCCACGAAGCGCGACACGACGTCCCCGTCGACCACACGATGGTCGAAGGATCCGCCGACGGTCGTCACCATGCGCGGACGTACCTCGCCGTCGACCACCCACGGCTTCTCCCGGATCGTGCCCATCGCCATGATCGCGCACTCGCCGGGGTTCAGGATCGGCGTGCCGAAGTCCATCCCGAACACGCCGATGTTCGTGATGGTGATCGTGCCCTTCGCCATCTCGGCGGGCTGCGTGCGGCCGTCGCGGGCGGTGATCGTCAGCTGCTCGATCGCCGTGGCGAGCTCGAGCAGACTCAGCTCCTGCGCCTCCTTGATGTTCGGCACGATGAGCCCGCGCGGCGTCGCGGCCGCGATGCCGAGGTTCACGAAGTTGTGACGGATGATCTCGGTGTCGTTGAAGGTCGAGTTCACCTGCGGGTTTCGACGGATGGCCCACAGCATGGCCTTCGCGAAGATGAGCAGCGGCGACACCTTGACGCCGGCGAAGTCGGTCGAATTCTTCAGCCGGCGCACGAACTCCATGGTCCGAGTCGCGTCGACGTCGGTGAACACACTCACGTGGGGCGCCTCGAAGGCGCTCTCGACCATCGCCTTCGCGATCTGCTTGCGCATGCCCTTGAGCGGGATCCGCTCCTCCCGCTCCGACGACGCCTCCGGTGCCGCGATGTTGCGGAAGAGACTCGCCTGCGACGCCTGGCGCACCACGTCGTCGCGCAGGATCTCGCCCGCGATCCCGGTGCCCGCCATCTGGGTGAGATCGACGCCGAGGTCTTTCGCGAGCTTCCGGATCGGCGGCTTCGCGATGACCGGCGAGGCCTCCGTCACGGGGATCGGCGATCCGGTCAGGAGCGGCTCCCCTCCGCGCCGACGCCGCGAGCGCACGGAGCCGGCCGTGCCGTAGCCCACGAGCACCGAGCCGCCGGCGTCCTCCCGGGGCTCGTCCGCCTCCCGATCGACGGTCGATGCGGCGTCGGCGACCGCGTCGCGAGTCTCGGCGGATTCCCGCTCGGGCGCGACGGGAGCGGCGGAGTCCCCGTCCGGAGCGCCGCCAGCGACGGAGACGCGCAGGATCGGATCTCCGACGGGAACGGTCTGCCCGACCTCCGCGAGGACCTCGGTCACGACACCGGCGAACGGGGACGGGAGCTCCACGAGGGACTTCGCGGTCTCGATCTCGCAGATCACCTGGTTGAGTTCGACCGCGTCGCCGGGCGCCACGTGCCAGGCGACGATCTCGGCTTCGGTCAGCCCCTCGCCGACGTCGGGAAGGGGGAACGTCATTTCGCTCATGGCGACTCCTAGGGAGGGAAGGCTTAGTAGTGCATTGTACGGTCGACCGCCTCGAGCACGCGGTCCGCGTCGGGCAGGTAGAGGCCCTCGAGGCGCGCGGGCGGGAAGGGAACGTCGTAGCCCGAGACTCGCAGCACGGGTGCCTGCAGGGAGTAGAACGCGTGCTCGGCGACGTGCGCGGCGATCTCGCTGCCGAGGCTCACCCCGCCCTGCGCCTCCTGCGCCACGACGAGCCGCCCCGTCTTCCTGACCGAGTCGAGCAGCGGGCCGTAGTCGATGGGCGAGAGGCTGCGGAGGTCGACGACCTCGAGGCTCGTGCCCTCGTTCTGCGCGAGCTCGGCGGCCTGCAGCAGGGTCGTCACCATGGCTCCGTGCCCGACGACGGTGACGTCGGATCCCGGACGGGCGATCCGCGTGCGGTGCAGCTCCGCCGACGGGGCCGCGGGATCCACCTCGCCCTTCTGCCAGTACTTCGCCTTCGGCTCGAAGAACAGCACGGGATCGGGCGACTGGATCGCCTGCTGGATCATCCAGTAGGCGTCGTGCGGCGTGGAGGGGGCCACCACGCGCAGCCCGGGAGTGTGCGCGAAGTAGGCCTCGGGGCTCTCCTGGTGGTGCTCGACGGCGCCGATGTGCCCGCCGTAGGGCACGCGGATCACGACCGGCATCGAGATCTTCCCGTCGTGCCGGTTGGTGATCTTCGCGAGCTGCGTCACGATCTGGTTGAAGCCGGGGAAGATGAAGCCCTCGAACTGGATCTCGCAGACGGGTCGATAGCCGCGCATGGCGAGTCCGATCGCGCTGCCGATGATGCCGGCCTCGGCGAGCGGGGTGTCGAGGACCCGAGCGGATCCGAAGTCGGCCTGAAGCCGGTCGGTCACGCGGAAGACCCCCCCGAGCGGGCCGATGTCCTCCCCCATGAGCAGCACGCGCTCGGGGGGGTC
>JAPSIU010000029.1 GCA_031178565.1 Leucobacter sp.
AGCGCTGGACTGGGCGAAGCATCAGGTGCGCCGCCGCGGCCTCGTCGACGACGCGCGCGCGCAGGACGCGATCGCGGACGCCGAGATCCTCATCGAGACCGCCCGCGCGCTGCTCTACCGCCACACGAAGCAGTTCGGCACCCCCGAGTACTACGCCGAGTTCGGCCTCCAGGAGATCGTGGCGCAGAGCGCGCTCGTGAAGCACGTCTGCACCACCAACGCCGTGCAGGCCTTCACCCGCCTCATCGACGTGGTCGGCGGCGCCGCCTACGCCAAGGGCCTCCCCTTCGAGCGCATGTGGCGCGACGTGCAGGCCGGCCTGTTCATGCCCGTCAGCTCCTTCGCCGCCCACGAACTCATCGCGGCGAGCTCCCTCGGGCTCACCCTGGCGCCGACCCACGGCAGCCTCGCGGAGAAGTCGGAGCTGCTCGCGAAGGGAGCGCACGCATGATGGACGCGCCGATCCGCGCCCTCGTCTGCATCGGGGTGCGCGACCCGTTCTTCGCCGCGACGGCGGAGGAGCGGCAGCTCGTGTTTACGACCACGCGCGACGCATTCGCCGACCTCGGCGGCCGCTTCGGGGTGCAGGTGATCGGCACGTTCGACGACGACACCCTGCAGGTCGGGCCCTCCGACGGCGCGCCGTGGACCGCCTACATCCTGCTCGACGCCCCGAGCTACGAGGCAGTACGCGGCATCGCCGACATCATCCGTTCCACCCCGATCGGCGACCGCCAGCTCTGGCATTACTACAAGATCGACGCGCGCCTCGGCCGCGGCCTGTTCTTCGGCAACGAGTAGCGCGGGGGTTAGGATGACTGACGCAGACCAGCGGGGCTCCGATCAGACGGGCACCGCGCGGCAGCGGTCGGCCCTCATCACGGGGGCGGCTCAGGGGCTCGGCGAGGCCATCGCGGCCCGCCTCCATGCAGAGGGCTTCCGCGTGGTGCTCGCCGACCTCAACCTCGAGCCCGCCGCCGAAGTCGCCGCGCGACTCGACCCGAGCGGCCGCACGGCCAGGGCGATCGAGATGGACGTCTCGAGCGCGAACTCGATCCGCGGGGCGTTCGCGCGGCTCGTCGCCGACGACGGCGCGCCCGACGTGCTCGTGAACAACGCGGGCCGCACCGTGCGCCGGTCGGTGTGGGAGATCGACGTCGACGAGTGGGACGCGGTGCTGGAGACGAACCTGCGGAGCTACCTCGTGCTCTGCCAGCTCGCAGGCGCGGCCATGCGCGAGCGGGGCTGGGGGCGGATCGTCAACATGTCCTCCTTCGCCGGCCAGCAGGGCGGGCTCGTGGCCGGCGCGCACTACGCCGCGTCGAAGGCGGGCGCCATCGTGCTCACCAAGATCTTCGCCGGCGAGCTCGCCGCGCACGGGGTCACGGTCAACGCCGTGGCGCCCGCGGCCATCTTCACCCCGGCGATGGGCGACGAGACCGCCGCGGCCGAGATCGGCCGCGGCCTCCCCGTGGGCCGGGTCGGCACCGCCGAGGAGGTCGCGGAAGCCGTGGCCTACCTGGTGAGCGTCCGGTCGGGCTTCGTCACCGGTACCACGCTCGACATCAACGGCGGCGTCCACATGCGGTGAGCCCCTCGCTCTCACCCTCGAGGTCGCCCCTACGTCATCCTGCGCGAGCGGAGGCGGAGGGAGTGCGGATCGCGGGGCGGCGGGACATATCATCGGGAGCATGACCCGGCAGCAGGCGCCCGGCTACGGCCAGGGGCGCGAGGCGCTCATCCGGGCGACCATCGAGGTGGTCGCCCGGAGCGGCCTGCGCGGCATGACGTTCCGCGCCGTCGCCGAGGCAGCCGGCGTCCGCAACAGCCTGATCAGCTATCACTTCGGCACCAGCGAGGAGCTGCTCGTCGCAACCGCCGCGTGGGCCGTCGAGGCGTCGCTGCGCCGCACCATCCCGGCCGAGGGCGCGGGCGACTGGCGCTTCATCCACGACCTCATCGCGACGGTCCGGGCGGATCCCGATCTGCAGCTCTTCCACTACGAGGTGCTCATCGCTTCCCGGCGCAGCCCGGAGCTCTCGCAGTCCGCCGAGACCCTCACGCGCGGGTATCTCGAGGCACTCGAAACGCTCGTGCGCGAGCGGGGCCACCCACGGCCCGAGGTGCTGGCACGGCTGATCCACGCGGTGCTCGACGGGATGGTGTTCCAGTTGCTCACGACGCCCGAGCTGCCGCACAGCGCCGAGGCGCTGGAACTGCTCGCGGATATGCTGCGGCGGTGACAGGAACCCCGCACCACCGTTAGAACCCCCCGTTCGTCGGGGCGCCGACTCGGGATCATCGGACCCTGAGCGGCGCAGCCCGGTCAGTACAGCTCGATCGTCAACCGCTCGGTCTTCGCGCGCGAGACACAGATCGCGATCTGATCGCCCGCCGCCTTCTCCGACTTCGTCAAGCAGCTGTCGCGGTGATCCGCCACACCGTCGATCAGGCCGCTCACGCAGGAGCCGCAGACGCCCTCCTCGCACGATTTAAACACGTCGATCCCGTTCTCCTCGAGCACCGAGAGGATCGAGCGGTCGGTCGGGATCTCGTACTCCTCGCCCGTGTCGAGTTCGACGGTGAACGCCGTATCCGCGCTCGTGTCGATCTCCTCGCCCTGGAAGCGCTCGAGGTGCACATGCTCGGGGCCGAGCGCCGATCCGAAGACATCCTCGACCTGCGCCATGAACCCGTCCGGGCCGCAGGTGTACACGTGCGGGGCGGCGCCCTTGCCCGCGTCGGCGAGGATCCGGGAGAGGATCGCCGGGCGCCCTGCGCGCGGAGTGCCGAAATGGAGATGCACGCTGTCGCGGAACTCGGCGCGGCGCTCGAGCAGGTCGAGGAACGCCGCCTCCTCGCGCGAGCGCGCGAAGTAGTGCAATTCAAAGTCGCGATCCTCGCTGTAAAGCGCGTACGCCATCGCGAGCAGCGGCGTGATGCCGACGCCGCCGGCGATCAGCAGGTGCAGCTCCGCGTCGGATTCGAGGGCGAGCAGGTTGCGCGGCTTGCCGATGAGCAGCTGGTCGCCCACCTCGACGCTGTGCATCGCGGCGCTGCCGCCGCGGCCCTCGGGCTCGAGCTTCACCGCGATCAGCAGCGACGACGGATCGCCCGGCGCGCTGCACAGCGAGTACTGCCGCAGGATTCCGGTCGGCCCCGTGACGTCCATGTGCGCCCCGGCCTGGAACGGCGTGAAGGGGCGGCGGTCCTTGTGCACGAGGCGCAGGGTGCGGACGTCGTTCGATTCGTCGACAACCTCGGCGACCTCGACGTGGACGCCGCTCACAGGAGGAATCCCGCGGCCGGGGTGCTCGCCTGGCTGTCGACGAGGCGGATCACCTTCTTCGCGATCCGATCGTCGGGCGGGTTCTCCCCGAAGCGCACCACGACCTCCAGGTCGGCCGCCCAGATGTGGTAGTCGCCGCGCTTGTACGCGACGAGGATCTGGGCCGCGCGCACGGTGACCTCATCGTCGCCCACCTCGGCCGGTACGAAGCGGCCGAGCGTCCGCACCGTGTTCGCTGCGTCGACGGCGGCGATCGCGAAGCCCTCGGTGAGGCGCACGACGCGCAGCCGGCGCATCTTATCGTCGTCGTAGATCATGTTGAGGTGGTTCTCGAAGTCCTCCACCTCGGGGTCGATGGGCACGACATAGTGGGCGTCGCTCGTGTAGAGCTCCTGCCACGCGTGGTACTCCTTGCGGTCGAGCAACTCGGCCTCGTACGAGACGAGGTTGATCGCCCGGGCGATGCGCGGGTCGCCGGCGGAGACCTCCGCGTACGCGAGGGGGCGCTTGTAGGTGCTGCGTCCGGTCAGCCAGGCCCCGGGCTTGACCGCCGATGCGGGCGAATCAGTCATCGCTCATCATCTCCTTCCACTTGGCGTACGCCGCGCGCATACCGCTCTCATCGGTGACGTGCGAGGTGGGCCAGCCCTCCCCTGAGCGCACTTCGCGCCCGCCGCCGCGGTTGACCATGATCGGCAGCTCGGGGCCGCCGATCGAGCCGCGCTGCACGCGGTCCCAGCCCTCGGCGTCGTCGGGGGTCCCGAACCCGAAGGGGCCCTGGAAGTTCTCATGGGCGCGCATGCGCTCACGGTTCACGCGATCCACGATCTCGGGCGGTCCATCGGGTCCCAGCGCGATGTGCTCGATGATGGTCTCGCCGACGGACACGGGCCGCAGCGTGCGCAGGAACGAGATCGACATCGAGACATTCGGGAACAGGTTGAGGTTGAAGCCGGTGCCATGCATCGAGTACACGAGGCGGCGGATCTCGTCCTCGGCGACGCCGTTCGCGCGGAGATCGGCGACGAGTCCGTCGAAGCGGGGCTGCAGTGGCTCGCTGCCGTCGTCGGCGAGGAGGTCGCTGTGCTCGGGCACCATCTGCATCACGGAGTGCCCGTTGTCGCTGAGCACGTGGGTGATGGCCTGCTCGTCCGTCATGAAGCTCATCATGTCGGCCGTCTCCTCGTCGACGGTGGCCATCCACGAGCGGTGGACGATCGGGAAGTGGTAGCCGTCGGTGGTGTTCTCGAGCTGGATCTTCCAGTTGCCCTTGAAGGTGAACTGGTGGGTGCCGAGCACCTTGAGCGGGTAGCCCGCTCCCTGCGCCATGAACCGGTCGATCCACATCTTGACGTCGCCCAGGAAGTCCTCGAGCGGCTCGATGTCGTGGTCGAAGGTCGCGAAGATCATGCCGTTGTACTGCTCGGTGCGCAGCTTCTTCAGGCCCATCTCGCCCTTTTCGAGGATGCCTTCGTAGCCGTCCGGGTAGGGGATGCCGCGGAGCTTGCCGTCGAGTCCGTAGGACCAGCCGTGGTACGGGCAGGTGAAGCCGTTGACCATGCCGGATCGGGTCTCGCACACGGTCGCGCCGCGGTGGCGGCAGCGGTTGAGCATGGTGTGGACCTGGCCCTTGCGGTCCCGCGTCACGACGACCGGCTGACGGCCGACGTACGTCGTCTTGAACGACCCGGGCTTGGGCAGCTCGCTGGCATGCGCGACCCACACCCAGGTCTTCTCGAAGATCTTCGACATCTCCAGTTCGAAGATCTCGGGATCCGTGTACATCCGCCCCGCGACCCGGTCTGCGAGCACGAGCTCGCTCGGGTCGAGCTCGTAGATGTTCTCCTCGGTGAATTCGACCGTCATCCGACCTACCTCCGTGATCCCCATGCCTGCCCTCCACGTCACGGCCGTGCCGTGGAGCCGCGCGCCCGATCCGGAGCGCCCGATCCCCGCCGGGGGATGTCGGTCACCCTAGCCCGGCGGGTCGCGCGCCGAGCCGGCCCGTTCTGCTGAGCGGAACAGCCGCCTCCCCGCGGTGCGCGAGGCGTCAAGCTTGAGGCAGCGTCGAACGCTCCCCGGAGCGGCCATGGCTAGAGGAGGCCACGAATGCATCGCCTGCAGACCCCCGATGACCAGCGGAGGATGACCCTGGTCTGTTACAACGACACCTTCGGCTACGGCTGGAAGCACGTCGACCTGTTCACACACGACCTCGAGGGGAACGAGATCAACTGGGTGCACTGGGGCGTGCCGGCCGACGGCCCCGATGCCGCGGATGCCGTGACGCGCAGGATCGAGCCCACCCTGAAGCGCGTCTCGGAGTGGCGCCACCACTTGAGCGTCGTCGGCCAGGACTACTGGCAGGCCGACGTCGTGTGGAAGGATTGATGGGGCTGTGGAGGCCCTGGTCGCTCGCCGATCTCGTCGACGAGCTGCGCACGGGACGCACGACGGCCGAGGCGGCTCACGACCGGGCTCGTGAGCGGATCGCCGAGACGGAGACGGAGCTGCGCGCCTGGGTGACGCTGGACGAGGCCCGGCCCGGGGGTGACGCGGGGCGCGGGTCCACCGCGGGCGCCCTCGGCGGCGCGCCCCTCGCGGTAAAGGACATCATCGACGTCGCGGGGCTGCCGACCCGGTGCGGATCGGCGTTGCACGCCGACGCGCCGCCCGCCGAGCGCGACGCGGCGATCGTCACGGCCTGGCGCGCCGCCGGCGCCGTGCCCATCGGTAAGACGGTCACCACCGAGTTCGCGTTCTTCAACCCGGGGCCGACCGCGAATCCGGCCGACGTCGCGCGCACGCCGGGCGGATCCTCCAGCGGATCGGCGGCGGCCGTGGCCTCCGGCCAGGTGCCGCTCGCCCTCGGCTCGCAGACCGCGGGCTCCCTCACCCGCCCGGCCGGGTACTGCGGGGTCGCGGGCATGGTGCTCTCGCGCGGCAGTTTCGAGAGCGCGGGGGTCGTGGGACTCGCCCCGAGCTTCGACAGCCACGGGCTGCTCGCCGCGCGCGTCCGCGACGCGGCCGTGGCCTGGGCGGCGTTGATGCGCAAGCCGCTGCCGGAGGTCGCTGCGGCACCGCGCCTGCTGCTCTGGAGCGCCGCGGCGCTCGGGCCGGTCTCGGACGAGATGACGGAGGCGCTGGAGCGCGTCGTCGCGGCGCTGCGGACGGCGGGGGTCGCAGTGGATCCGCTCGACGAGGACGGCTTCGTCGGCGACCTCGCGGCCGCCCACCCCGTGCTCATGGGCTACGAGGCCGTGCGCGAGCGGGGCGCCGAGTACGCGCGGAAGGATCGGCTCAGCGAGCCGTTCCGCCGGCTACTCGATGCGGGCGAGCGCACGGATGACGCCGAGGCCGCCGCGATCCGGGAGGCGCTGGGCCGCGGCGGATCGCGCCTCGCGGACCGGCTCGCCGGCTACGACGCGATCATCGGCCCGGCGGCACTCGGCGTCGCCCCCCTCGGGCTCGAGGCCACGGGCGACCCGCTGCTCAGCCGGCCGTGGCAGGCGCTCGGCCTGCCGACCGTGACCGTTCCGGGGATGCGGGACGGGGCCGGCCTCCCGCTCGGCGTCCAGCTCGTGGGCGCCGCGGAATCCGACGCCCGGCTGCTCGCTGCCGCACTGCGGGTCGAGGCGGAGCTGCCCGCGGCGTGACCCGCGGGGCGGCCTCCGCTCAGACGCTCATGAGCACCGAGGCACGCGGGTAGGCCTCGGCGAAATCGTTCGGCAGCGGCGCGACAAAGACGTTCTCCGTGCGGGTGCGGGTGATCCGCCACACCCCGTCCTCCCGGCGGAAGGCGTTGTTGAGCCGGCTCGAGCGCAGCAGTGCCCTGCCGTCCGAGAACAGCCAGGGCTGCATGTGGATCCACTGCCCCGTCGCGGTCTCGCCGCCGGCGTCGACGTGGATCTGCTCACTCGTCAGGTAGTGCGCGTTGAGCAGCAGTTCAGGATCCTGCCGCGATCCCCAGAAGCCCTCGAAATGCCTGCGGATCGCGGCCTTGCCCTCGGCGCGCCCGAACTGGTCGTCGTAGTACTCGCCGACGCCCTCCCACACCGCGTCCTCCGTGTAGAGCTCCAGGATGAGTTGGATACGATGCGCGTCGTCGGCGACCCCGGGCTCCGGGATCGGGGTGTCGCACAGGAACATGTAGCGCGCCTGCACCCGCCGGATCTCGGCCTCGGCCTCGAGCACCTCGACGCGGCGCAGCAGGTCGTGGAGTACGGTTTCGTCAGTCATCTTCATCCCTCGCGGTTCCGGGAGACGCGGCGGTCGCGACCTCTGCACCGAAGCGTACGCGCGAGGCCGCGGACCGCTCATCAGCCGGGGCCGTTCAACGGACCGATCCGCGCTGCAGCGCCTTCCCGATCTCGGTCGAGGCGCCCCACAGCGCCCGCAGGATCACCTGATCGTCCTGCCGCTGCACATGGACCGTCGCCGAGAGCGCCGCGACCGGGCGACCCGAACCCGGGTATTCGATGGGGACGGCGAAGGACTTGGCGCCGGGGACCACGAGATTCGACTCGCTCGCCCAGCGGCGGGACCTGATCGCCCGGTACTCCTCGCGCCGCGCCTCCGAAACGGTCTCGCCCGGCTCCTCCTCCACCCGGTATGCCGCGAGCAGCCGACCCGACACCGTCTGCTCCGCCGGAACCGAGGTGCCGACGGCCTCGAGCAGCTTGATCTCGCGGCGGCCGCCGATGCGCTCGAGATAGAAGATGTCAGCGCCCTGCGGAATGCCGAGGTGCACGACGAGCGCCTTCAGACCGGCGCGCAGATCGACGAGCATGGGGCGGGCGACCGACCGGAGCAGCGCCGGGCCGGGCACGAACTGCCCGAACTCGTAGATGCGCCAGCCGAGCTGATAGCCCTGCTCCGTCTTCACGAGGTAACCGACGTCGACGAGCTGCTGGGCGAGCCGATAAGCGCTGGCCTTCGGGACGCCCGACCGGCGGGCGAGATCGGTGAGGCCGAGCGAGGTGACGCCGGGCGAGAAGGAGCTCAGCAGCAGGTTCACCTTGCCGAGCACCGAGTCCTCACCGGCCGGCGCGTGTCCGCCGGACTGCCTGAGATTGTCCATGGTTCACCCTCCGGCTTCCTCGCGCAATCCGCCGCGGCGAGGTCCGCTGACCGGACCGTGCGGCTCGATCGTCCAATCCTCCGGGCCACACTGACAGCATCGCAACGCTGCAGCGTTCGCCGCTCATCTCACCCGTCGGAGGCCACCATTATGAGATTCGTGCACGACTCCCTGCCACAGCGTATTCGATTCGCCTCGGGAAGGGCGGCTGAACAGCTCGCCGCCGAGATCGACGACCTCGGCGCCCAGCGAGTCATGGTCATCGCCGGCGAGTTCGAACGCGAGCTCGCCCAGAGCATCGCGGCGGATGCCCCGGTGGCGCTCTGGCACCACGAGGTGGCCCCGCACGTGCCGGTGGCCATCGCCGAGCGCGCCCGCCGAGCCGCGGCCGAGCACGACGTCGACGCGCTCGTGTGCGTCGGCGGGGGATCCACCACGGGGCTCGCGAAGGCCGTCGCACTCACTTCGGGCCTGCCGATCGTCGCCGTCCCCACGACTTACGCGGGGTCGGAGGCCACCAACATCTGGGGCCTCACCGACGGCGACGTCAAGACCACCGGGGTCCACGCCCGGGTGCTGCCGCGCACCATCATCTACGACGCGGAACTCACCCTCACCCTGCCGGTCGAGCTCTCCGTCGCGAGCGGCCTGAACGCCGTCGCGCACTGCGTCGACTCGTTCTGGGCCCCGCGCGCCGACCCCATCAACGCCGCGGGCGCGGCCGACGGGCTCCGGCTGCTCGCGGCGGGCCTGCGCGGCGTGGTGAAGGACCCGTCCGATCTGGCGGGGCGCGAGCTCCTGCTGCAGGGCGCCTACGCCTCGGCGGTCGCGTTCGCGTCGGCGGGATCCGGGCTGCACCACAAGATCTGCCACGTGCTCGGCGGCATGTTCAACCTGCCCCACGCCGAGACCCACGCGATCGTGCTGCCGCACGTGCTCGCCCTGAACGGAGCCGCGGCCCCGTCCCTGGAGCGGCGGATCGCCGACGCGCTCAGCTCCGACACCGCGACGGCGGGGCTCGCCGCGCTGCGCGACGACATCCACGCGCCGTCGGCACTGCGCGACCACGGGATGCCGGAGGCCGGGATCGAGCCGGCCACGGAGGCGATCCTGCCCCAGGTACCCCCGAAGAACCCCGCGGACATCGATCGAGCAGGTCTCGTCGCGCTCCTCCGCGCGGCCTGGGCCGGAGAGGATCCCCGTTGACCCCCGCAGCAGCCTCGCCGACGGCCCTTCCCCCGGCGGCCGAGCAGGTCACCCGCGAGCGGGAGCTCACCCGTCGCGTCATCGCGTCGTTCGCCGACTGCGAAAACCCCCGACTGCGGCAGGTGCTCGAGTCGCTCGTCGAACACCTCCACGCCTTCGTGCGCGACGTGCGGCTGACGGAGGAGGAGTGGACCGCCGCCATCGAGTTCCTCCGCCGATCCGGCGACATCACGAACGACGCGCGCCAGGAATTCATCCTGCTCTCCGACGTGCTCGGCGTGTCGATGCAGACCATCACCGTGTCGAACGAGGCCTACGGGGATGCGACCGAGGCGACCGTGTTCGGCCCCTTCTTCGTGGAGGGATCCCCCGAGATCCCGATCGGCGGAGACATCGCCTCCGACGCCAACGGAACCCCGTGCTGGGTGGAGGGGATCGTCACCGACACCGATGGCAACCCCGTCCCGGGTGCCCGCATCGAGGTGTGGGAGGCCGACGACGACGGCATGTACGACGTGCAGTACGAGGACGGCCGGACTTTCGGCCGCGCGCACCTGTACAGCGACGAGCAGGGCCGGTACTCGTTCTGGGCCGTCACGCCAACGCCCTACCCGATCCCCCACGACGGACCCGTCGGCCAGTTGCTGCAGGCCGTCGGCCGCTCCCCCTACCGCGCCTCGCACCTGCACTTCATGGTGCAGCGGGAGGGGTTCCGCCGCCTCGTCACCCACATCTTCGTGCGGGGCGACGAACTGATCGAGACCGACAGCGTCTTCGGCGTGCGCGAGTCGCTGATCAAGGACTTCACCCGGAACGAGGCCGGCACCCCGACCCCCGACGGCCGCGCGATCGACGGCCCGTGGGAGCAGACCCGGTTCGACATCGTGCTCCCGCCGGCAGGGGCGTAGCAGGCCGCGGCGGTTCCGGCGTTCCGCCCGAGGGACGCCGGGGTCGACGTTCTCCGAGCGTTCCGCGACTGACCCCGGCGGCTCCCGCCCTTCCTGTTCACACCAGCAGCCCCATCGGATGCTCGATCCTCTTCTGGAATGCGGCGAGCCACTCGGCGGCGAGCGCGCCGTCGAGCACGCGATGATCCGCTGAGAGGGTGACCGTCATCACGGTCGCCACGCCGAGCGATCCGTCCTCCTGCACCACGGGTCGTCTCTCGGCCGCGCCGACCGCGAGGATCCCCGACTGCGGCGGGTTCAGAATCGCCGAGAACTCGCTCGTGCCGTACATACCGAGGTTCGAGACCGAGAAGGATCCGCCCTCGAGCTCGCGCTGCTTGAGCCTGCCGGCGCGCGCCCGTTCCGCGTAGTCGCGGATCTCACGGCTGAGGGCTCCGAGCGAGAGCTTCTCGACGCCGCGCACCACGGGAGTGAGCAGTCCGTCGGGCACCGACACGGCAACAGAGATGTCCACGCTGTGGAAGCGACGCGTGGCCTCGTCGGTCCAGATCGCGTTTGCCCAAGGCACGTCCTGCAGTGCGGCCGCGACCGCTTTCACCACGAAATCATTGACGGAGACGCGGATCCCCTCGAGTTCGTTGATCTGCCTCCGCAGCGTCAGCAGAGCGTCCACGCGGCAATCGGCGACGAGGTAGAAGTGCGGCACCGTGCTCTTGCTCTCGGTGAGCCGTCGCGCGATCGCGCGGCGCATACCGGTGTGCGGCACGTCGGTGTACTCACCCGCCGGTGCGGCGGATGTTGCCGCGGACGCCGGCTCTCCGACTCTGGACGCGTCGGCTACCGCTTGCTGCTCAGGGGACGAAACCGAGGCAACAGGCGCGGCTTCGAGCCCCTCGATGTCGCGCCGCACGATGCGGCCGTTCGGGCCGGTGCCGCGCACCTCGCTCAGATCGAGCCCGCGCTCACGCGCGAGTTTCCGCACGAGCGGGCTCGCGAAACGACGGGCGCCCTCTCCGGACCCCTCGGGCCACTCGGATCCTTCGGACTCCTCGGATCCAGCCGATGAAGCGACGGAGACCGGTGCACTCTCAGTGAAAGTGGCCGCCGCGACCGCGGGGCCGGGCTCCGTCGGCGCCGATCCCGAGTCGCTGTTCGCGACTGATCCGTCCGAGGTCGCACCGGCCCCGCCATCCGCCGACGCCACGCCGGCCTCCGCGAGGGCCTCCTCGGCCGTCTGCCCCCCGGTCGCGAGCACGGCGATCGGCGTGCCGACCTGCGCGGCGGAACCGGCTTCGAGCAGGATCCCGGCGAGCACGCCGCCGTCCTCGACCTCGTACTCGACGGTCGCCTTCTCCGTCTCGATCTCCACGATCGCCTGACCCTCGGACACCTCGTCGCCTGGGGCGACGAGCCAGCCGGCGATCGCGGCCTCCGCGGAACCCGTCGCGATCTCGGGCATGCGCACGATGACGGCCATCAGTTGCTCCCTCCCATGGCGACGCGCACTCGCTCGAGGCCGGCGACGACCTCCTCGGTGCCCGCGATCGCCGCGCGCTCGAGCACCTTCGAGATGCTCGGACTGGCCTCTCCGCCCGTCACGCGCTCGATCGGCTGGTCGAGCCAATCGAAGAAGCGGCGCTGGATCTCGTCGGCGAGCCAGCCGCCGTACGACGACCCGCGCGCGCCCTGCTCGACGATCAGCACGGCGTTCGTCTTCCTGACGCTTTCGCCGATCGTGTCCCAGTCGAGGGAGGCGCGGTCGAGCCAGCGGAGATCCACCACCTCAGCGTCCATCCCCGTCTGCTCGACCGCCTCCAGCGTGTGATCGACCATCGACAGATAGGTGAGGACCGTGACGTCCGATCCCGTGCGCCGCACGGCTGCGCTCCCCGGCGGGATGATGTAATCGAGGTCGCCCTCGGGCACCCGGTCCGCCTTGCCGTAGAGGTCCATGTGCTCGATCACGAGCACCGGATCCTCGAGGGCGAGCGCTGCGTTCATGAGTCCCACGTAATCGGCGGCCGTCGAGGCCGCGACGATCCGCCAGCCGGCCTGCGTGGCGAAGATGCCCGCCGGGTCCATGAGGTGCTGCGAGCCGTAACCGGATCCCATCGCGACCTTGGTGCGCAGCACGAGCGGCACCGTGTTGTTGTCGCCGAACATGTGGCGCGCCTTGCCCGCCTGGTTGAAGACCTGATCGGCGGCCACCCACATGAAGTCGGGGTACATGAACTCCACGACGGGGCGGATCCGTCCGTCGAGCGCGGCGCCGGTCGCGAAGCCGAAGAAGGCGTTCTCGCTGATCGGCGTGCCGATGACGCGCTCGGGCCCGTACTTCTGGGCGAGACCCTTGGTGGCGCCGTTCGTGCCGCCGCCGAGCCGGTGCACGTCTTCGCCGAGCACGACGATGCGCTCGTCGACCTCCATGCGACGATCCATCGTCTGCGCGACGGCTTCGACGAACTTGACGTCGCGCCACTCCTCGGCGATCTCCGACGGCTCCTTGGCATCGAGCCCCTCGAGCTCGCTCGCGTCACTGCGGATCCCGGTATCGACGACCGCGGGGTCGGGCCACAGTGCGGGTTTGATCCGGCGCTTGCCCTCGCGCTCGGGATCGTCCTCGATGAGCGCGCGCACCGCATCGGCCATGGCCTGCTTGGCCTGATCCCGAACCGACGCGACCTCGGCCTCGGTCGCCAGCCCGAGCTCCTGCATCTGCGCGGCGACGCGCAGCAGGGGATCGCGCTCGCGCCACGTCTTCTCCTCGTCCTTCGTGCGATAGCCGAAGGCGCTGCCGGGGAACGGACCGTTCTGGTGGAAGAAGCGGTAGACCTCGGCCTCGATGATGGCGGGGCCCGCTCCCGCGCGCATGCGCTCGAGGGCCTCCTGCGTCGCAAGGTGCACGGCGAGCGGATCCATGCCATCCACGCGCCACGCGGGAATCGAGAAGCCCTGGCCGCGGATCGAGAACCGGGGATCGGCGCTGGCCTCGCTCGCGTGGGTGGACACCGCGTAGAGGTTGTTCTCGATGAAGAACATCACCGGCGTCTTCCAGGTCGCTGCGAGATTCATCGACTCGAGTACCGAGCCGATCTGGCTCGAGCCGTCGCCGAAGTAGTTGATCGAGACGTCGTCGGTCCCGGCGTGCTTCTGGGCCCAGGCGTTACCAGCCGCGAGCGGAGCCCCGCCCCCCACGATGGCGTTCGTGCCGAGGGCGCCGGCCTCGAGCCACTGCAGGTGCATCGAGCCGCCGCGGCCGCCCGAGAATCCCTGGGCGAGGCCGAGGATCTCGGCGAGCGTGCGCTGCAGCATCGCCTGCATGTCGGCGTCGACCAGGGCGTTCAGGTCGAGCCTGCCGCCCGAAACGTGGGTGATCGCCTTGGCGAGGAACTGGTGGTGACCGCGGTGCGAACCGTTCACGCCATCGGTCGAACGGAGGGTGAGGATCGACCCCACGGCACCGCCCTCCTGACCGATGCTCGAGTGGGCCGGCCCGTGCACGAGGCCCGCGCCGGCGAGGTCGAGCACGGTCTCCTCGAACGTGCGGATCAGCTGGATCTGGCCGAGCATGCTCGCGAGCAGCTGCGGATCCGCGTTCTTCCAGTCCTCGGGGGTCGTCGTCAGTTCGACCCAGGGGACGTCCGGCTGGAGAGTGACAGACATCGGCATCGTAAGGCTCCATCCTTCATCGGCGTGCTCAGGTACGGCAAGGGCGCGGGGTGCCGCTGCTGAGCCACGCCCGTCTGAGGTCATATTACGCGTTAAATGGATACAACACCAAGTTTTTCGATGCAACTAGGAACGGCCAATATGGGATGCTCCCTTGAATTAATGCGGTTTCTTTGGTCCAAGCCAGATCAGATGAATATTTTGACAGCCGGTATTGGATCCAATTACACTCGATCCGTCCGCGGATTCAAGAAAGGCCAGGGGCAATGGCGCTTCCGAACTTCAGAGGAACCGATCACATCGGTTTCACCGTTCCCGATATCGATGAGGCTCACGAGTTCTTCGTCGACGTCATCGGCTGCGAGCACGTATACTCGCTCGGCCCGTTCGAACACCCCGAGAACGATTGGATGCGGGAACATCTCAATGTGCACCCTCGAACGGTGATGCGGCAGTTGCGTTTCTACCGAGCCGGCTTCGGCTCGAACTTCGAGATCTTCGAGTACGAGCCGGCCGATGCCCCTCAGCCTCAGCCTCGGAACAGCGACATCGGCGGACATCACCTCGCCTTCTACGTCGATGACCTCGATGGGGCCGTGGCCTACCTTCGAGAGCGCGGCGTCCGTGTGCTCGGGGAACCGACGGCGAGCTCGGGTGCCAGTGCGGGCCAGCGCTGGGTCTACTTCCTGTCCCCGTGGGGCATGCAGTTCGAGCTGGTGAGCTTCCCCGAGGGGAAGGCTTACGAAGCCGCCACAGAGTCCCTGCTCTGGGACGCTCGGCATCCTGGGCTCTGAAGAACCGACCGCCCACTCTCCCGCTATAACCTCCGCCGTCCGATCTGTACGACTCGACGGCCAAGCACGAAGGAACATCAATGACAATCAGAGAAGACATCCACGACGAGCACCAGATGGAGCGCCTCGCGCTCAAGGATCGACGCCGATCGCTGCTCGCGGGTACCGCCGGGAATCTGCTCGAGTGGTACGAGTGGAGCGCCTACGCCGTCATGGCTCCCTTCATCGCTGCGCAGATGTTCGACCCCGAGGATCGCGCCTCGGCGCTGATCTCGGTCTTCGCGGTCTTCGCGGTCGGCTTCCTCATGCGTCCGATCGGGGGCGTCTTCTTCGGCTGGCTCGGCGACCGCATCGGACGCAAGAGGGTGCTGGTCATGACCATGATGCTCATGGCGGCGGCCTGCTTCCTTATCGGCCTGCTCCCCAGTTTCGCCACGATCGGCGTGTGGGCATCGGTGCTGTTGCTGTTGCTCCGCTGCGTGCAGGGCTTTGCGCACGGCGGCGAGTCGAGTGCCGTCACCACCTACGTCGCGGAGATCGCACCGAACCACAAGCGCGGGCAGTGGGGATCCGTGTCCGGTATCGCCATCATCGGCGGCAGCTTCCTCGCCTTCGCCTTCAGCGCGATGCTCACGGGCTGGATCGGCACTGACGCGATGAGCGACTGGGGTTGGAGGATCCCCTTCTACGTCGGCGGCGTCATGGCACTCGTCGTGCTCTGGATGCGCCGCAACATGGAGGAGAGCGATGTCTTCGAGAACCTCGACGAGGAAACGGTCAAGAATCAGACCATCTCGCGCAAGAAGGTCGTCCTCATCACCATCCGCATGGTCGCGTTCACCTCGGGCTTGACTTGCGTGAACTACATCTGGATGAGCTACATGACCACCTACGCCTCCCAGGAGCGAGGAATGGACGTGTCGGCCGCCTACTGGGCTACGGCGATCGGGCAGCTCATCTGCATGGTCGCGATGCCGTTCCTCGGAATGATCTCCGACCGAATCGGCCGCAAGCCGATGATGTTCGGCTTTGCGGTGCTCGGCTTCGGCACGACGGTCCCCTTTGCCCTGATGGTGACTTCGGAGCCGTGGACCCTCGCGGTGCCCGTCGCGATCTCACTGATCTTCTGGGCGATGTGCCAGTCGATCTTCCCGGCGATCCAGTCCGAGAACTTCCCGACCTACATCCGCGGCCGCGGGATCGGCTTCGCCTACTCGATCGCCGTCGCTCTGTTCGGCGGAACAGCGCCGTACCTGAACCAGCTGTTCGTCAGCCTGGACCTGGCGTGGATGTTCTACGCCTACGTCATGGCGCTCTGCGCGATCTCATTCATCGCGACGCTCTTCTTCCGCGAGACGAAGGGTGCGGACCTGAACAGGCTCGAACTCTGAGAGAGCGGATGACGAGGCGCGCGGCCGGGCCCCTCAGGGGGACTGATGGTCGAACAGGCCGCGCGCCTCGGCCAACGAAAGACGG
>JAPSIU010000270.1 GCA_031178565.1 Leucobacter sp.
AGCCGAGCTGCTCCATCAGCCGCTCGGCGTAGAGCGCCCAGCCCTCGGCGTGCCCCGAGGTCCCAGCGAGCTGCCGCCGCCACTCGTTGAGCTCGCCCCGGTTCACGACGGCCTGCCCGATCTGCAGGTGGTGGCCGGGCACCCCCTCGTGGTACACGGTGGTGAGCTCGCGCCAGGTGTCGAACTCGGTCACCCCCTCGGGCACCGACCACCACATGCGCCCAGGGCGGGAGAAGTCGTCGCTCGGGCCCGTGTAGTAGATGCCGCCCTCCGCCGTCGGGGCGATCAGGCACTCGAGCGTGCGGATCTCCTCGGGGATGTCGAACTGGGTCTCGCCGAGTTCCCGCACCGCGCGGTCGCTCGTCTCCTGCATCCACTCGCGCAGCGCCTCGGTTCCGCGCAGCTTCCGGGCCGGATCGCCCTCCAGCCGCGCGAGCGCCTCCGCCACGATGCCGGGTCGCGGGCGCCCTCCCACGATCTCGGCCGCGACCCGCTCCTGTTCGGAGACCATTCGCGCGAGTTCCTCGATGCCCCACTCGTACGTCTCGTCGAGGTCGACGCGCGCGCCGAGAAAGGACTCGGAGGCGAGCTCGTAGCGCTCCCCGCCGAAGGCGTCGAGGGCCGGGGCGAGCGGTGCGATGTCCGTTTCGAGGAACACCGCGAGCTCCGCGTAGGCGCGCGACGCACCGGCCGACGCCTCCGCGAGCTCCCTCGAGAGCCCCGGCGAGATCCCCTCGGCCTCCGCGGCGAGACGTCCGAAGAATCCGCGGGGCTCGGAGGCATCGCCGCTTCCCGTTCCGGCCGTGCGCCTCGCCTGCGCCGCGACCTCGACGACCTGGCGAAGCGCCGGTGCGAGGCCTTGCGCGGCGCCCCGCGACAGTGACGCGCGATAGCCGTCGAGCGCCCCGGGCACGGCACGCAGGCGGGCGGCGATGTCCTCCCACGCGACCTCGCCGCCGGAGGGCATCAGATCGAAGACGTCGCGGATCTGCTGCGGGGGCGACTCGATCACGTTGAGGTCGCGCAGGTGCTCCCCCGCCTCGTGCCGCTCGAGCGCGAGCCTGAGTTCGGCCGACAGATCGGCGCGAGTGACCGCGTCGACCGCGTCCAGCGGATCGGCGGCCTCGAGCGCGGCGAGCGTGCGGCGCCGTGCCGCGGCAAGGGCGTCGGCCCCGTCCGGCGAGTAGTCCGCCAGGCGCCCGTTCACCGCTCCGCGGCCGATGTAGGTGCCGACGGTCGGGTCGTGCACGACCAGTGCGTCGACCCAGTCCTCTGCGATGCCGTCGATGAGCGTCTTCGGGCGCGGCTCGTTCATGGGACCAGCCTATTGCGGGCCGCCGACAGGCGGCTCGGCCTGCACCGGGGTTCGCCCGGATCCGGGATAGGATGGAACGGATCGGCGCATCGCGCCCGCCCCATCGGCACACTGCGCGCACCCGCGCAGACAGACACTCGCGAGGAGACACCGTGAAGATCCGCACCCGCATCGCCACCGCCGTGACCGTAGCGCTCGCTTCGGTGCTCGTGGCGGCTCCCGCCTTCGCCGCGGGCGGTCACGAGGACCCCTCGGCCGCGTTCTCGACCGCGGGTCAGCCGCTCGACATCGTGGCGATCTCCATCGTGGGCGTCGTGCTGCTCGCCGTGGTCCTCATCGGATCGACCCTCGTGGGCAACCTCTTCAACAAGAAGTAGCGCGCGGCGAGCCACCTCCGCGTTCGAACCGGGCCGCGATCGCCTCGCCGTGAGCCGGAAGCCCCTCGGTCGCGGCGAAGACGACCACCTGCTGTGCGACGGCTTCGAGCGCCTCGCGGGAGTAGTCGATGAACTGCACCGGGCGGAGGAAGGTGTGCACGTTCAGGCCTGAGGCGAACCGCGAGGTGCCCGAGGTGGGGAGCACGTGGTTCGATCCCGCGCAGTAGTCGCCGAGCGAGACTGGCGACCAGCTCCCCACGAACACTGCGCCGGCGTTGCGCACGCGGCGGGCCGTCTCGCGCGGCGCCCGCGTCATGATCTCGAGGTGTTCGGCGCCGTAGCGATCGGCCAGCTCGAGGGCGACATCGATGTCGTCGACGATCACGAGGGCGGAGTGCTCGGCCCCCAGCGCCGCGCGGGCGCGCTCCTCGTTCTGCGTGCGCGCCACTCGAGCCTCCAGCTCGCCGGCGACCGCGCGGGCGAGCGCCTCGGAGTCCGTGACGAGCACGCTCGCGGCGTTGGGGTCGTGCTCGGCCTGGCTCAGCAGGTCGGCGGCGACGAACGCGGGATCGGCGGAGTCATCGGCGATGATGAGGATCTCGGTCGGACCCGCTACCACGTCGATTCCCACGTCGCCGCGGACGAGGTTCTTCGCGGCGGCCACGAACACGTTGCCGGGGCCCGTGATGACGTCGACCGGGTCGAGCACGGAGCCGGTCCCGTCGTCGGGAAGACCGTATGCGATCGCGGCGATCGCCTGGGCGCCCCCCATGCCGTACACCTCGGTCACCCCGAGCGCGGCGCAGGCCGCGAGCACGGGAGCGGCGGGCAGCCCCGTCTCGCGAGTCGGCGGAGAGACTATCACTACCGACTCGACGCCCGCGACCTGCGCGGGCACGACGTTCATCACCACGCTCGAAGCGTAGGCCGCGAGCCCGCCGGGCGCGTAGAGCCCGACCCGCCGCACGGGGAGGTACTCCTGCCGGATGATCGCCCCCGCTGCGACTTCCGTCTCCGCAGCGGCGGGGAGCTGCGCCCGGTGCCCCGCGGTGACGCGGGAGATCGCGAGCCGAATCGCATCCCGTGTCGGCTGCGGAGCGCTGTCCCACGCCTCCTGGATGGCGGCGGCGGGGACGCGGAGCGCATCTAGGCGCACGCCGTCGAACCGCTCGGTGGCCTCGCGTACGGCGTCGAGCCCGCGAGCGCGGACAGCGCCGATGATCTCGGCCGCCGCGGCCGATGCGCTCGAGAAGCTGACAGCGGCGCGCGGGATGTCGCAGGACGACGCGGCCTCGTCGCCGCGGAGGTCGAGCGTGCGGATGATGTTCATGGTGCTCCTGTGGTTGAGTAGGGGTACGCGGAGTGTAGGAGGAACGGGGTGTCGTGATTCAGGCCAGGGACGCTGCGAGCGCCGGCAGGCGCACGGGGCTCGGACGCCAGAAGCTCTTGGCAGCGGTCCGAGAGGTGATCTCGGAGCACGGTGTCGGGGGGCTCCGAGTGCGCCGCATCGCCGCTGCCGCGGGGGTGTCCCCGCCGCTCGTGCTCTATCACTACCCCGACCAGGCGTCGATGATGGTGACGGTCCACCGCGACCTCGTGGCGGACTACCTGGCGTTCCGAGAGGCCGCTGCAAGGTCGGGGGACGGACCGGTGGAGCGGCTGCGAGCGTGCGCGAAAGCCGGTCTGCCCCCGAGCGTCGCCGCGGAACTCGTGGCGCCGCTCTTCGAGCTCCACGTACTCGCGCGCCGCAGTGAGGAGCACGCGCGGCTGATGGCCGAGCTCTGGAGCTCCGAGGTCGCACTGTACGAGGAGATCATCGCCGACGGCGCGCGATCCGGGGTGTTCGCCCCTTCCCGCCCGGTCTCCGACGTCGCCGCGTCGATCCTGGCCATGGAGGACGGGCTCGCACTGCATCTGGTCGGCAACAACGACGAGTTGAGCGGCGAACGGGCGCTCTTCGAACTGCTGCACCTCGCGGCTGCGGAGCTGAGGTGCCCCGAGCTCGAGAGCGGATCGGAGGGCGGCCCGCCGACGAGGTGACCGCCCCGCCGATTCCGGGATCATCGCTCCTCCACGGCCTCCTGCGGCACCGACTCGATCTGCGTCGTCAGCACGCCCTCCCGATGCGGCAGGAACAATCCCGCGACGAAGACCACGACGAGCACGGCACCCCAGACCAGCGCGGCGACGGTGCCCCCGACGAGGAACGGGAAGTTCCAGATCGAGATGCCGAGCACGAGCAGCAGCCCGACTCCGCCGAGCACGGCAGAGGCGATCACCCAGGGCGAGGGCGCTTCCTCCCCTCGATGCGTGCGGCCGAACGCGACCACGGCGACGCTCGTGAGCGCCATCATCCAGATCACCCCGACGGCGCCGGCGCCCGAGTACCAGGTGTAGATCTGCAGCACCGGATCCAGCTGGGCCAGCGCCGAGACGAGCACGACGGCCGAGGTGGTCGCGCTCACCCACAGCGACGCGCGGGAGGGTGCGCGATGCCGCTCGTGCACGAGCGCGAGGCTCGACGGGAGCACGCCGCGCTGCCCA
>JAPSIU010000271.1 GCA_031178565.1 Leucobacter sp.
CACGCTCCAGGACAGCAATGCCGTCGTGCACTGTCCTCACCCCAGGGTAGCGGGCAGTGGCTTCCCTTTGCCGCTCCACACTGGACGTAGCGACCGGATCCCACGCTCGGCCTGCTCGGAAGCGCGGCCACGCCGGAGGCGCAGGCGGCCCTCGCGGAGAAGATCGGGACGAACCGTCCCGTGCTCGTGCAGTACGGCGACTGGCTCGCCCAGCTGCTGCGCGGCGACTTCGGCGAGTCGTGGAAGAACTTCCAGCCCATCGGCAAGCAGATCGGGCTGAGGCTGCCGGTGACCCTGTCGGTCGTCACGGCCGCCACGGTGATCTCCGCGATCGTCGGCGGCGCGCTCGGGCTCGTGGCGGGACTCCGCCCGAACACCTGGATCGACCGGGCCGTCAAGGCGGGATCGGTGATCCTCTTCGCGCTGCCGGGGTTCTGGGTCGCGCTCGTGCTCGTCATGATCTTCGCCGTGAACCTGCAGTGGTTCCCCGCGGTCGGCTACGTCGCGCCGGCGGAGTCCGTCGGCGGCTGGGCGCGGTCGATCGCGCTCCCCGCGATCGCCCTCGCGCTCGGCGCCATCGTGATGGTCGCCGAGCAGCTGCGCAACGCGATCATCCAGGCGGACCGTCAGGACTACGTCCGCACGCTTCGCAGCCGCGGCCTCCCGCCGTGGAGGATCGTGGTCCACCTCCTGCGCAACGCCGCTCCCGCAGCGCTCACGGTCCTCGCGCTCATGTTCGTGGGCCTCCTCTCCGGCGCCATCGTGGTCGAGCAGATCTTCGCCCTGCCCGGGATCGGCGTCATGACGCAGGGCGCCTCCCAGAACGGCGACATCCCGATGCTGCTCGGGATCACGGTGATCACCGTCGTCTTCGTCGTCATCGTGAACTTCCTGCTCGACGTCCTGCTCGGCTGGATCAACCCGAAAGCCCGTGTGCAATGACCGCTCCGATCACCGACACCGTCGACTCGCGCGCCGACTCCGTCGATGCGCGCGGAGGCGATCGCGGATCCACCCTCGCCCGCTTCCTGCGGCGACCGGCGGGCGCCGTCTCGACCGCCGTGCTGCTGCTCGTCGTACTGGTCGCGATCCTCGCCCCGTGGCTCTCGCCGTACGACCCGAACGCCGTCGACCTCGGCCTCACCCGCGCGCTGCCGAGCCCCGAGCATCCGCTCGGCGGCGACACGACGGGCCGGGACGTGCTGAGCCGGCTCCTCTGGGGAGCTCGGGCGACGCTCTGGGGCGCGCTCGTGGCCATCGTCTCCTCCGTCGTGCTGGGCGTTCCGGCGGGTCTGGCCGCCGGCTACTACGGCTCCGCGACCGACCGGATCGGCATGTGGGTCAGCGACGGCCTGCAGGCGGTTCCCGGCATGATCATCCTGCTGATCGTCGCCGCGAGCACCCGTAACGACTTCACCCTGCTGATGGTGACCGTCGGCGTGCTCATGGCGCCCGGGTACTTCCGGCTCACCCGCTCCACCGTGCTCGCCGTGCGCGGAGAGGCCTACGTCGACGCGGCCAGGGTCTCCGGCCTCTCGGACCTGCGGATCATGGCCAGGCACATCGTCCGCTCGGTGACGGCCCCGATCGTCATCCAGACGGCCCTCACGGCCGGGATCGCGATGGGCATGCAGGCGGGCCTGCAGTTCCTCGGCATCGGCGGCGGCACGACACCCGGCTGGGGAGCGGCGATGGCCGAGGGCTTCCGCGTCATGCGCACGGATCCGCTCCTCCTGCTGTGGCCCTCGCTCGCCCTCGGCATCACGATCGCGGTGCTCGCCGTCACGGGTTCGACGCTCGCGGACGTCATCGGCGTGAAACGGCCCACCCTCTCGCGACGGGAGCGGAAGCGGATCGCCGCGCTGAACGCCGAGAAACGGCCGGCCGGCGCGACGACGACCACGACGGGGTCGATCTCCGTCGCCGCGGTCGACTCCGCGGTGCGGCTCGAGAACCTCCGCGTCTCGTACGAGACGGCCGACGGGGAGGTCGAGGTCGTGCACGGCATCACCCTCGACGTCGCCCCGGGCGAGGTGCTCGGGATCGTGGGCGAGTCGGGTTCCGGGAAATCGCAGACGGTGTTCTCGATGCTCGACCTGCTCCCTCGGTCGGGGTACTACACGGCCGACGCGATCTGGATCGGCGGCGAGGACGTGACCACCCTCTCGAAGCGCGACCGGGCGCAGCTCCTCGGACACGAGATCGGCTACATCCCGCAGGAGCCCATGTCGAACCTCGATCCCTCGTACACGATCGGCTACCAGCTGACGGAACCCCTTCGCGCGGTGCACGGGATGAGCCGGTCCGAGGCGCGGGATCGGGCGCTCGCGATGCTGGATCGCGTCGGCATCGTGGACCCGCAGCGCGTCATGCGGGCGTACCCGCACGAGCTCTCCGGGGGTATGGCGCAGCGCGTGCTCATCGCCGGCGCGATCGCGGGGAAGCCGTCCGTGCTCGTCGCGGACGAGCCGACGACCGCGCTCGACGTGACCGTCCAGGCCGAGGTGCTCGAGCTGCTGCGCGAGTTGCAGCGGGAGTACGGCATGGCGCTCGTCATCGTGACCCACAACTTCGGCGTCGTCGCCGACATCTGCGACCGCGTCGTCGTGATGCGCTCGGGCTCCATCGTGGAGATCGACGACGTGGAGCCGATCTTCTCGCACGCCGAGAGCGCCTACACCCGTGAGCTGATCGCCGCCTCGCTCGACGGCGCCGAGAGCCGCTCCGAGCTGGACGCGCCGGTGCCGGCCGGCGGACGGCGCAGCACGACCGAGGGGGATCGCGCATGAGCGAGCACGCACCGCTGCTGAAGACGGAGAACGTCGTCGTGGAGTACGGCTCCCGGCGAAAGCCGAACCGAGTGCTCCACGAGGTGTCGCTCGACGTCGGGGCGGGCGAGTGCGTCGGGCTCGTCGGCGAGTCCGGGTCGGGCAAATCGACGCTCGGCAAGGCGATCCTCGGCCTCGTGCCCGTCGCGGGCGGCCGGATCGAGTTCGACGGGCGCGACATCACGCACCTGAAGGGGCGGGCGCGCCGCGAACTCGCCTCCGAGATCCAGGTCGTGTTCCAGGATCCCTACGGCTCGCTCAACCCCATGATGACCGTGGGGGAGATCCTCTCGGAGCCGCTCTCGACGGCGGGAACCGGCCGTACCGAGGCGCGCAGGATCGTGAGCGAGATGCTCGAGCGGGTCAACCTGCCCGGCAACGTGCTCGACCGGTACCCGAGCGAGTTCTCGGGCGGGCAGCGGCAGCGCATCGCGATCGCCCGCGCGCTCGTGCGCCGGCCTCGGCTCATCATCTGCGACGAGCCCGTCAGCGCCCTTGACCTCACGACTCAGGCGACCGTGCTCGACCTGCTGATCGAGCTGCAGCGCGACACCGGGGTCTCCTACCTCTTCGTCTCGCACGATCTGGGTGTCGTGCGTCGCATCTGCCACCGCGTCGCGGTGATGTACCGCGGCGATCTGGTCGAGATCGGAGACGGCGAGCAGGTGACGCGGGATCCGCAGCACCCGTACAGCCGACGACTGCTGGCGGCGTCGCCCGTCGCGGACCCCGCACGTCAGGCCGAGCGCCGTGCGGAGTGGCTCGAGCTGCGGGAGGCGCACGTCACGGCATAGGCGATACTCAGCTGCATCGTGCGCGGATCCCCGAAGCGCGGGTTAGAATAGTATGATGACCTCTTCTGAGAACGCCGAGCCCACCGAGGCCGGCGACACCGCAGCTCCCGCCGAGACCGAGGGTGAGCGCACCACATTCGACGACCTGGGCCTGAGCGACGCCATCCTCCGCGCCGTCAAGGGGCTCGGATACGAGACTCCCTCCGCGATCCAGGCGGCCACGATCCCGACCCTGCTCGAGGGGCGCGACGTCGTCGGCCTCGCCCAGACGGGCACCGGCAAGACGGCGGCCTTCGCGCTGCCGATCCTTTCCCGGATCGAGCCGGGCAAGGGTGTTCCCCAGGCGCTCGTGCTCGCCCCGACCCGCGAGCTCGCGCTGCAGGTGTGCGAGGCGTTCGAGAGCTACGCCGCCCATCTCCCCGACGTGCACCTGCTGCCCGTCTACGGCGGCCAGGCCTACGGGCAGCAGCTCTCCGCGCTGCGCCGCGGCGTGGACATCGTCGTGGGCACGCCCGGACGCATCATGGACCACATGAAGCGGGGCTCGCTCGACCTGACCCAGATCAAGTACCTGGTGCTCGACGAGGCCGACGAGATGCTCAAGATGGGTT
>JAPSIU010000272.1 GCA_031178565.1 Leucobacter sp.
CCCGAGGTGCTCGCCGCGCAGCTCGCGCCGACGCCGCCGATCCCGCTCGGGGTCGCCGCGGCCCGAGCGGGAGCGACCGCGATGCTCGACGTCTCGGATTCGCTGTCGATCGACGCGGAGCGCCTCGCGAGGGCCAGCGGGGTCGCCGTGCGGCTCGACGCGGCGCTGCTCGAGGCGGGCTTCGGCGAGCAGCAGGGGGTGAGCGTGCCGCTCGAGGCGATGCTCACCGGGGGCGAGGATCACGGGCTGCTGGCGGCGTTCCCGGCTGACGCGGCGCTTCCCGCCGGGTTTCTGCCGATCGGCGTCGTGAGCGGGGGATCCGGAATCACGCTCGACGGCGCTCCGTACACACCCATGGGCTGGGATCCCTACACGGTGCGCTGGCCCGGAGCGTAGGGTGCGACACGCCCGGGGGGATCGATTCGTGAACGCGGTGAGCGGCTGCGGGCAATACCGGGTATGAGACAGACGTACGTGCCGAGCGATGCCGAGGTCATCGCGGCCGCACGTGCGCGCCCGGACGAGTTCACCGAGCTGTACCGGCGTCACGCGGCGTCGGTGTTCCGCTACGCGGCATCGCGGCTCGGGCGCGAGCACGCAGAGGACCTCATGAGCGAGACCTTCCTCGTCGCACTCGAGAGGCTCGAGCGCTTCGACTCCGCGTTCGCGAGCGCCCTGCCGTGGCTGCTCGGGATCGCGACGCGGTTGATCCGCCGCAAGCGCCGCGACGAGGTCGTGACGTGGAGGGTCATCGCGGCCGAGGGCGGATTAGGCGGCGAGGGATCGGCGCGCGCGGGGCACGATCCGTCGGACGCGGCCGACTCCCGGATCGACGCGGGGCGCGCGGCGGGCACCCTGGCCGACGCGATGATCGCCCTCCCGAAGCGCGATCGCGACGTACTCGCACTCGCCGCGTGGTCGGATCTGGATACAGCGGGGATCGCCGAAGCGCTCGGCATCCCCGAAGGCACGGTGCGCTCGAGGCTGCACCGCGCCCGCGCACAACTGCGCGCACGACTCGCAGCGGGCGAGACCCGCGAGACGGAGGTGGATCATGTCTGAGCTTTCGGCGGATCACGAGCCGCGAGAACTGGAGCTGCTGCGCGAGCTGCGAAGCGACGGCGACGAGCTCTCCGACGAGCAGTTCGCGCTCGGCCTCGCACGCCTCGAGCGGGAGATCGATGGGAGCAGCCGCGCCGGCCGGCGCCCCCGGCCGCGCGCGACCCGTGCGAGGCGCCGCGGCGCCCTCTGGGCCGGTGTCGGCATCGTGGCCGCGGGCGCGCTCGCGGGCGTGATGCTCGTCGTGACTCCGAGCCCGGTCGTTCCGCAGGACTCCCCGGCCGAGGCTTCAGAGTTGCTGCATCGAGCCGCTGAGCGAGTGCTAGAGGACGAGCAGCTGATTCAGCCGGGGCAGTACTGGCGAGTCGAGGAGCGTTGGGAGGGCATGGGCTCGGCGATGGACAAATCAATTGATCCGGTGCCCGAGGCGGTAAATTTCTGGTCGACTTCCACCAACGTCGTGTACACGAGTGCGGTTCCCGGAGAACCAGCCGTGCGACGGCAGGGTCCGATGTCTTCTGAAGGATTGGTCGGTCCCACGCCGTACCCGGAGGCGGAAGCCGAGCAGCGGGTCGCGGACTTCCTGCAGCAGCGTTGGGATGAAGACCCCCACGAGTTCCTGCTCTCCGGGGAGGACACTTTGTCCGGGGCGCCGAGCGAGGGTGGGGCGGACGCGCTGAAGCAATACATCATGGAGACGACGTGCGGTGCTACGTGCGACGTGGACGACTGGGAGGCGTTTCTGTACGAGGACCCCGCGGAACTGGACGCTGCAGTGAGCACGGGATTCACTCGTGAGGTCAGGACGTTCGGCCTGCTCACCACCTTGATCGGCGATCCGAGTAAGGCGGCCGCGCTGCGCAGCGCCGCGTTTGAGGTCCTCGCAGAGCTCAGGGGCGTCAGAATCACCGGCACGGATGTCGCGGTCGGTGAGCGTCGTGGCGTCGAAATTGCCTGGGATGAGGCGTTCGGACGGACCTCCGACTGGTACCTGGTGATCGATCCGGATACTGCTGAGATCATCGGCACTCGCGAAGCAGTCAATGCGCATCCCGATGCCAAGCTCGACTATCCCTGGGCCGAGCCGGCTGACACCGTGTTCTCGGTGGCCTTCGAGACCAGTATCGTGGATGAGATCCCTCCGTTCGAGCAGGACTTTGGGCTTCAGAACCCCAACCCGGTCGCGGACGCGATGAGTGCTCCGGCCGGGTGAGCCTCATTCGCTCACCAGGCGCAGCGCCGCCCACAGCTCCGTCCGGGTGTCGGGGGAGTCGAGATCCGTCTGCAGCAGATTGGCCGCGGTCTGCACCCGCGCCTTGAGGGTGTGCCGGTGCACACCCAGCTCCGCGGCGGCCGCGCTCGTCTGCCCGTGGTGGCCGAGCCAGGTGAAGAGGCTCTCCTCGATGCTGTCCCCGTGTCGGCGATCGTGCTGGCGGATCGGTGCGAGCAACCCCTCGGCGCGGCGCTTCGCCTCGGGGTGCTCTCCGAGCAGGTGCAGGACCCCGTTGTGGAGAGCCGGCAGATAGTCGACGGGAGCCTCGGCGCCGCTCGCGAGGGCGTACTCGAGGGCGCGATCCGCCTGGCCGAGCAGGTCCGGAAGCCCCCGCAGCGCACCACGCTCCGAGATTCCGGCAGGGACGCGATGCGTCAGCAGCAGGCGCCTCAGCGCCGGAAGATGCCGGTTCTCGCCGATGATGATCGGCGCGTCGCGAGTCGTCGCGGTGATGAGCCCCGGGCTCCCCGCGTCGAGCGAGTGCAGGTCCTCCTGGAATGCCGGCGCGACGTCCGAAGGGTGGCGGACGAGCACCACGGGATCCCTCGGCAGGCGGGTGAGCACCCCGGGCGCGAGCTGCTCGGCGAGCCGGAAGTCCTGCTCGAGCAGCAGGTCGACGATCGCTCCTCGCAGCGCGGCCTGAGCCTTGTCGATCCCTCCACGGTGCTCGAGCCTCACGGTCGCGAGGGCTGCGACCAACCCGAGCAGGGCGCGTTCCGCGGGATCCGGCGCGCCGCGATCCTCGACGATCAGCACGCCGAGGACCTGCCCGTGCCTGCCGAGGGCCTGCATCTGCATCCCCGAACCGTCCTCGGCGCCGATGCGTCCGGCACTCAGGCCGCGCTCGACGAGGTGGCGGGTCTCGCGGCGGATCCAATCGGGGTGGACCCCGGACCGTGCGGAGCGGGGCGCGAACTCGACGATGCGTCCTGATCGGTCCGTGATGCACACCCAGCGATTCAGCCGGGACGCGGCCTCCCGCACCACCGAGCCGAGGCCGTCCCGGTGCAGTGATGCATTGGTGATCGCCCGCTGGGATTCGAGCGCCCAGAGGTCGCGCTCCCTCACCTGCGCGTCGAGGAGACGGGCCGCGGTCTGGACGATGGCGATGAACGACGTGGCGTACGGCACGCGGAAGAGCGGCAGGCCGAGGCGATCGCAGGCCGTGACGAAGCGCGCCGGAACACGATCCCAGTGCAGGCCGACGGCGACGCCGAGTGCCGCGGCGCCCGCGTCGATCAGCCGTTGCACGTACGCCTCGGCCTCGGCCTGGGTGCGCATCGAGGAGAAGCGCGCGCCTGTCGTGAGGAGCACGGTGCGAGGCGTGAGGAACGGGGCCGGATCCTCCAGCTCGCTCGCGTGGACCCACTGGACGAGCCTGGAGGTCACCCCCTCGTGCGCGCCCGCGATGAGGACGAGACCGAGCTGATACTGGTGGAGCAGCTCGCCGAGCTCGAGGGTGGGGTGGTGGATGCCGGCGTGCGCGCCGCTGGGAATCCCGGTCGGGATCCGCGGACCGGACGTCCCGCTCTCGGGCCCTGCCTGTGTCATCGTGCTCCTCGCCCGCGCAGACCCATCGTGCCAGGGTGTAGAAAGTTCTGCTCGTTTTAGTCCATTCTGGCACGAATCGCCCGTGCGGTGAGCGGTTAGGCTGATCCGGAATCAGATCGCGTGCGCGCGCCCTCGAGGAGGGAGCGGCCCGAGCCCAGCAAGGAGAAACTCATGGCTGATACCACCGTCACCGGCGGCCCCTCACTGCCGCAGGAGCGCAAGCTCGTCACCAGCATCCCCGGACCGAAGTCGCAGGAGCTGCTCGCCCGCAAGAACGCGGCCGTCGCGGCCGGCGTCGGCGTGGCGCTCCCCGTGTCGATCGTCGCGGCGGGCGGCGG
>JAPSIU010000273.1 GCA_031178565.1 Leucobacter sp.
CTCGGCGCGGCACCACTCGCCGCGCCGAGACGACTTTGCCGGGCTCGTCGCGGTGCATCGCGAGCAGGGTGAAGGTGCCGTGCAGCCGGGTCACGACGGAGCGGAACGCCGTCTCGAGATCGCCCTGACGCTCGACCTCGCGGCCGAGGAGCGCCGCGACGACCTCGGTGTCCGTCTCGCTGAGGAGCTCGACGCCGTCGGCGACGAGCTCCTCGCGCAGTTCGGCGAAGTTCTCGACGATGCCGTTGTGGATCAGCGCGAGCTTGCCGTCGTCGCCCAGATGCGGGTGGGCGTTCTCGTCCGTCGGACCGCCGTGGGTCGCCCATCGCGTGTGGCCGATACCCGTTCCCCGCGCGACGACCGGGTTCGCCTCGAGCAGTTCCTCGAGCCTCGCGAGCTTGCCGGAGCGCTTGCGCACCGACACCTCATCCGACTCGTCCATGACCGCGATCCCGGCCGAGTCATAGCCGCGGTACTCGAGGCGCCGCAGTCCGCTGATGAGAGCGCCGACCGTATCATTGGGGCCGACATATCCGACGATTCCACACATGATCCCCAGTTTAGTGGGACGATGGATGAACAATGGCCGAGATCAGCAGCGCGCATGTCGCCACCAGCGAACCCGTCACCACGGACACCCAGGCTCTCGTGCGCCCCGAGGTGACGTCGCCGTTCACCGAGATCGGCCGCGCCGAGTGGTCCCGCCTCGCCGGCGAGACCCCGATGCCGCTCACCGAGCAGGAGGTCGCCTCCTTCCGGGGCCTCGGCGAACCGCTCGACATGGCGGAGGTCTCCGAGGTCTACCGACCACTCAGCCGCCTCATCAACCAGTACGCCATCGCGGCGCGGGAGATGCACCGGCGCACTCGCGGATTCCTCCGCAGGCACGACGAGCAGCAGAGCCCCTTCGTCATCGGGATCGCCGGATCCGTCGCGGTCGGGAAGTCGACGGTGGCGAGGATCCTGCGCGACCTGCTCGCCCGCTGGTCGGAGACTCCGAGCGTGGAGCTCGTGACGACCGACGGCTTCCTCTACCCCAACGCCGAGCTCGAGCGCAGGGGCATCTCGCACCGCAAGGGCTTCCCCGAGTCGTACGACCGACGAGCCCTGCTCCGGTTCGTCTCGCAGGTGAAGGCGGGCGTGCCCGAGGTCCGGGCACCGCACTACAGCCACCTCGTCTACGACATCGTCCCCGGCGAGTTCACGACGGTCCGCAGCCCGGACATCCTCATCGTCGAGGGACTCAACGTGCTCCAGCCCGCATCGATGCAGCATCCGCTCGCGGTGAGCGACCTCTTCGACTTCTCCGTGTACGTCGACGCCCGCACCTCCGACATCCAGCGCTGGTACCGCAACCGCTTCCTGCGCCTGCGCGAGAGCGCCTTCACCGATCCCAACTCGCACTTCCGGCGCTTCGCGACGCTCGACGACGACGCCGCCATCGCTCTCGCCGACGAGTTCTGGAACAACATCAACGAGCCCAACCTCATCGAGAACATCCGCCCCACCCGCGCGCGCGCCTCGCTCGTGCTGCGCAAGGAGGCCGATCACCGCGTGCAGAAGGTGCTGCTGCGGAAACTGTAGGGCTTGCTCGCGTTCCTGGAGTCGGTGCCGCTGCCCATGCTGCTGGATCTGAGCTTCTGTGCTTCTGGGCTTCTGAGCTCTGCGCTTCTGTGCTTCAGGCCTCTGGGCTTCTGCGCCTGATCATCCCGGGTCCCGCGCCCTCGCCGAAGATCTCGGATCCGCGGAAGATATGGCCGATTCCGAGCAGCGCCGCATACGATCCGCAGACCTCATACCTTCGGAGAGCCGAAGGCGCCACTGGAGGCGCACCGGGAAGGCCCAGCAGGGATCCGAGCGCGGGTGGGATCGCAACGTCGCTCACAAGCACCAAGTCCGGCGCCCGTCACCGCAATCGTCCACAGATCGTGGATATTCGATTCCCGATGGCCGATCACCGGGTGATACTGACGGCATGTACCACGATCTCCTCCAGCAGCAGCACGGCATAGCCCGCACCCGGTTCCTCCTCGAGAGAGGGGTGAGCCGCTACGACATCGCTCAGGCCGTCGCGTCGGGGCGGCTCCGGCGCGTGCGAAAGGGCTGGGTCGCCCTGCCGAGCGTCGATCCCGCCCTGCTGTTCGCGGTGCGCACCGGGCTGACGCTCGGCTGCATCACCCAGGCGCGACGCCTCGAGCTGTGGGTCCACGACTCGAGGACTCCGCACTTCACCGTGCCCCGGCCGGGATCGGAGTCCCGTCCGGCGAATGCCGTGCTCCACTATCACCGACCCGTCGTGCCGCGAGAGCCGTATGCTCTCGAGGACTCGATCGAGAACACCCTGGTGCTCGTGGCGCAGTGCCAGCATCACGAGCACGCGGTGGCGACCTGGGACTCGGCTCTCAACAAGGGGCTCGTCACCAGGGCGCTGCTGGAGCGCCTTCCGCTACCCGGACGGGCGCGCGCCGTTCTCGCGGATACGGACCCCTTCGCGGACTCCGGCCTGGAGACCTACGTGCGACGCAGACTCCGAAGGTTCGATCTCCGCGTCGTGGCGCAGCCCTACATCCTGGGACACCACGTGGACCTGCTGATCGGCGCTCGCCTCGTGATCCAGGTCGATGGTTCCACGCACACCGGCGAGCAGCGGGATCGGGACAACACCCACGACGCCCTGCTCAGGTTGCACGGGTACACGGTGATCCGCGTGGGGTATCGCCAGATCATGGATCACTGCCCGGAGGTGCAGCAGGTGATCATGCAGGCGGTCGCCCAGGGCCTGCATCTCGCGGCTTGACCATGAACCGGGGCCGGTCGCGGGGCGAGCACGCCGCGCGGCACCCGAACGCCTCTCTGCAAGGTATGAGACCTGCGAATCCTATGCGGATTCCAGCGCGGAGAGGCATACCTCCGGCAGATCCCAGGTCTACGGCCGCACAGGACCTCGGACGCGGATCAGACCGCCAGGCGCTCCTTCACGATCGCCGCGAGATCGTCGGCGAGCCGCTTCGCCTGCTCCTCGTGCTCGGCCTCGACCATCACACGCACCACGGGCTCGGTGCCGGAGGGGCGCAGCAGCACGCGTCCCTTGCCCCCGAGCGCGACCTCGACCTGGCGGACCGCCTGCTGCAGCACCGCGTCGTCGGCGGCCCCCGTGCGATCGACGCCGCGCACGTTGATGAGCACCTGCGGGTAGACGGTCATGCAGCGCGCGAGCTCCGAAAGCGGTTTGCCGCTGCGCACCACCTCGGCGGCGATGTGCAGACCCGTCAGGATCCCGTCGCCGGTCGTCGCGTAGTCGCTCATGATGACGTGACCGGACTGCTCACCGCCGAGGGAGTAGCCGTGCGCGTTGATCTCCTCGAGCACGTAGCGGTCGCCGACGCCGGTCTCGACCACGTCGATGCCGTTGTCGGCCATCGCGAGCTTGAGCCCCAGGTTCGACATCACCGTCGCCACGAGCGTGTTCTGATCGAGTTTGCCGCGCGCCGACATCGAGAGGGCGAGGATCGCCATGATCTTGTCGCCGTCGACCACGTTGCCGTCGCCGTCGACCGCCAGGCAGCGGTCGGCGTCGCCGTCGTGGGCGATGCCGAGGTCCGCGCCGTGGTTCCTCACCGAGGCGATCAGCGGTTCGAGATGAGTGGATCCCACCCCGTCGTTGATGTTGAAACCGTCGGGATCGTTGCCGATCACCGTGACCTTCGCACCGGCGTCGGAGAAGACGTCGGGCGAGATGCCGGCCGCCGCGCCGTGAGCGCAGTCGAGCACGACATGCAGGCCGTTCAGCTTGATGCCCTCGAGCGTGCCGAGCAGGTGCACGAGATAGCGGTCCTCGGCGTCTGCGAAGCGGCGGATCCTGCCCACCTCGCGCCCGGTCACCGCGATCACGGGACCGCTCATCGCGGCCTGGATCTCGTCCTCGATGTCGTCGGCGAGCTTCCGCCCGCCCTCGGCGAAGAACTTGATGCCGTTGTCGGGCGCGGGGTTGTGCGAGGCGGAGATCATGACGCCGAAATCGGCGCCCGTGTCCGCGACGAGATAGGCGGCGGCGGGGGTCGGGATCACCCCGGCGTCGAGCACGTCGACTCCCGCGGAGGCGAGACCCGCCGCGACCGCCGCCGAGATGAACTCGCCCGAGACGCGCGGGTCCCGGGCGATCACGGCTACAGCACGACGGCTCTCGGCCCGGGCGGAACGCCCCAGGACGAGAGCCG
>JAPSIU010000274.1 GCA_031178565.1 Leucobacter sp.
ACATCGGCTGGACCGCGACGCCGGGCGAGGCCGTTGACCCGGATCCGATCGAAGCGGTGCGCGAACGCCGCGTTCTTCGTGAGGCCCGCGAGCCCCGCCTTCGAAGCCACGTACGGGGCGAGATAGGGCTGGCCGCCGTGCATCGACATAGTGATGACGTTGAGGATCGTGCCCGGCTCCCCGCGGCGGCGCATGTCGGCGACGGCGCCCTGCATCGTCATGAACGGGACGGTGATGTTGAGGTTCAGATGCTCCTCGAGCAGCTCTCGCGTGGTGTCGAGCAGCGTGCCGCGGCTGGTCGCACCGGCGGCGTTCACGAGGCTGTCGATCCGCCCGAAGCGCCCGATCGTCTCGGCGACGGCCCGCTCCGCCTCGCCCGGGACGCTCAGATCGGCGATGATCGCGACCGCGTCGAAGCCGGGGTCCCCGAACCGCGCTCCCGAATCGCGGCAAGCGCGGCCTCCGCCTTCTCCGCGCTGCGCCCGACGATCGCGACCCCCGTCGCACCCTCGCGCGCCGCGGACTCGGCGACCGCGCGCCCGAGGCCCTGCGTTCCGCCCGTGATGAGCACGACCTTCCCCGTCATCAACTGCCGCATCAGCGCTCCAACCTCCCGGGCCGCAGCGGCAGACCGCAGGCCGTGTACACCTCGTCGATCAGCGCCATCGTGCGCCGAGATCGGTCGAACCCGACGCGCGACCGATCCCCGTTCCGCACGGCCTCGCGGATCCGCCGCAGCTGGTAGGCATACGACGACAGCACGCCGGCGCGCTCCACGCGCTCCTCGGCTCCGGCGCCCGTGATCGTGCGCACGAGCAGCCGGTCGTCCTCCTGCGGCTTCACGAAGTTCGGCAGCGCGGCCTCGCCGAGGCTGCCGGTCACCCGGAGACCGAAGTTCCAGTCCGAGCTGACCATGCTCGTGTGCACCGATACGGGCACGTCTCCGAGCGTCAGCCGCGCAACGACCGCGGCGTCGACCCGCGCGTCGGCGTCCCAGCGCTCCGCCTCGGCCGAGCGCAGCGCGACAGCCGCGCCTCCGGGCAGCGCGTCGCTGCCCGCCAGCGCCTCGCCGAGCAGGAGGATCGCGTTGAGCGCGTAGCACCCGAGATCCATCATGGTGCCGCCCGCGAGGTCGAAGTTCCAGCGCGGATCGTCGGCCGCGGGAGACGGCATATCCATGTGCACGTCGATCCCGCGGATCTCGCCGATCTCGCCGGAACGCACGATCTCGATGAGCCGGTGCATGGCGGGGTGGTCGGCGTAGTGGAAGGCCTCCCACGCCCAGCCGCTCGCACCGTCCAGGTGGGCTGCGGCCCGGTCGAACTCGGCGAGATTCGCCGCGAACGGCTTCTCGACCAGCACGGATCGCCCCGCGTCGAGCGCCTTCGCGGTCCACTCGGCGTGCAGACCATTGGGGAGACCGATGTAGATGAGATCGAGGGAGTCGTCGGCGACGAGCGCATCGTAGCTCTCGCGGATCCCCTCGTAGCCGTGCGCGGTCGCATAGGCTCGGGCCCGCTCGGGATCGCGGGCCGCGACGGCGGCGCGGATGTCGCCGGTCTCCCGACTCGCCTCGGTCACCGCGAGCTCGGCGATGCGCGAGGCGCCGAGCAGGCCGATGCGCAGCGGCTCGGCCGTCATGGTGCGACCGCCCGGGATCCGGCCGGCGCGTCGGCGGCGCTGCCGGGCTCGGAGACGGCCTCGGCTCGCGTCCCGGCATCGAGTGCCGCGCGGATGAACGCCGCGCTGCGGCGGGCGTCGTCGAGGGCGCGCGCCGCGTCCCCCTCGGTCTCCACCACCGCGTCCTGCTCGAGCACGTACCAGCCGGCGTAGCCCGCCCCGAGGAGAGCGGCCACGATCTCCTCGATGCGGGCGTCCCCCTCCCCGAGCGCCCGGTACATGCCCCGGCGCACACCCTCGCGATAGTCGATCTCGCCCGCGCGCACCCGGGCGGCGACCTCGAGGCTGACGTCCTTGAGGTGGGCGTGCACGATGCGGTCGGCGTGCTGCCGCACGAGAGCGATCGGGTCGCCTCCCCCGAGCGTGAAGTGGCCGGTGTCGAGGCAGAGACCGATCCCCGATCCCGTGACCACCCGATCCACCGCCTCCGGCGACTCGACCACCGTGCCGAGATGCGGGTGCAGCGTCGCGACGACGCCCACGCGATCCGCCGCAGCGCGTGCCCGGTCGAGATTCTCGAGCAGCGTCGCCCACTCGTCGTCGCTCAGCTCGGCGGCCCCGTCGTACCCGTCCTCGCCGGTCACCGCGGACAGCACCATCGTGCCCGCGCCGGCGGCGACGTAGGCCTCGAGTTCGCGCTCGATGGCGGGCAGCGGATCCTCGTCGACCCGGTGCAATACGACCGGGAAGAAGCCGCCCACCGCGCTCAGTCCGGCGGCGGCGAGCGCCTCGGCGCGCTCCGCGGGCGCGTCGGGGAGGAAGCCCTCGGGACCGAACTCGGCGGCCGTGATGCCGAGGCTCGCCATCTCGGCGAGCACCCGGTCGCGATCGAGCTGCAGCCCCCAATCGGGAACCTCGATGACGCCCCAACTGATCGGGGCCGATGCGATGCGTGCGGTCATGGGACTCCTTCGTCTGTGCAGTCGCTCCCTGAGCTTGTCGAAGGGAACTGATGTCGGGGAATGCCCTTCGACAAGCTCAGGTGACGGACGTGCTACGCCTTGCGGGACGCCGTTGTGCCGACCACCGCGGCCGTGGTGCCCTCGACCGGCGCGCTGGCCTGCCAGGTGCGGGACTCCGCCGAGCGCTCGGCCGCGGAGACGACCTGGGCTGCCGAGAGTGCGTCGCGGATGTTCGAGTTCAGCTGCGCGCGCCCCGCGACGGCCTCGAGGAACTTCTTCGCCTCGACCACCTTCAGGTCGTCGTAGCCCATCGAGGTTCCGGCGCCCGGCTGGAAGCGAGCGAACTCGCCCATGCCCGGCCCCGCCATGACCCGCGTGTACCCCTGATGCTCGACGCCGCGGCCACCGGAGATGTGCAATTCGTTCATGCGCTCGAAGTCCCAGAAGGCCGACCCCTCGGTGCCGTAGATCTCGATCCCGTAGCTCGCCCGCGGCCCGACGGCGACGCGCGAGGCCTCGAGCGTGCCGACCGTGCCCGCCGCGACCGCGTCGCCCGAGAGACGCACGAGCATCGCGGCGTAATCCTCGTTCTCGACGGGTTTCATGACGCCGTTCTCGATCACGGCGAAGTGCGTGCCGGTGCCCATGGGCAGCTCCGGGCGTTCGGCGTAGACGGTCGAGGTGAGCGCGGTGACCTCGGCGATGGGGCCGAGGGTGTATTGCACGAGGTCGACGAGATGGCCCATGAGGTCCCCGAGCACCCCGGAGCCCGCGAGACCGCGCACGAAGCGCCACGACAGCGCGCCGTTCGGGTCGGCCGAGTAGTCGGCGAACATCTGGCCACGCACGTTCGTGATGCGGCCGAGCCGGCCCTCGGCGATGATCTGCCGCAGGTGCTCGATGACGGGCGCGTGCCGGTAGTTGAAACCGATCGACGTGACGACGCCCGCCCCGTCAGCCGCGTCCGAGACCGCGCGGGTCTCGTCCTCGCCGCGGCCGACGGGCTTCTCGATCCAGAAGTGCTTGCCGGCCTGCGCGGCGGCGATGCCGATCTCGGCGTGCAGGAAGTTCGGCGCGCAGATCGAGACGACGTCGACCTCGGGATCGCTCAGGACCTCGCGGTAATCGGCGGAGGCCCGCTCGTAGCCGAGCACCTGAACGGCCTCCTCCGCGCGGGCGGCCGCCGGGTCGGCGGCGTGCACGAGGCGGGGACGTATCCCGAGATCCGGGTAGACGTACCGCAGGTTCGTATAGGCGCGGCTGTGCAACTGGCCCATCCATCCGACGCTGATGAGGCCCACCCCGATCTCGGTGGTGCCGTCGGCAAGAGTGCGCATATACGTTCGCTTCCGTGTCTCGAGGTGCTTCGCCCACTGCTGAGCGGTTGAAGCGCCGTCCTCGTCGTTGTGGTCCCTACCGGATCTGCCGCGTGCGCCGGGGCGCCCGAGAGAAAATGGACCGGTCCAAATTGTACGGACGAGGGTGGATCCGTGTCAACGTGCCGACTTGACTCAGCTAAAAGGTCCGGGAGCGGCAGCGCTTGCCTCACGTAAGAAGGTCCGCGTAGCGATTCGTGTTCCCTGGCTGTGTGAGCAGGGAGTTATCGATGGCGTCGCGCCGTGAGATCAC
>JAPSIU010000030.1 GCA_031178565.1 Leucobacter sp.
CCCCCTTCGTCGACGGGCTCGCCGTGGCCCGCGAGGCCGCGGATCTCATTTGCCGAGGCCGGCAGACCCATGCACACTGAAGTCATCGATTCGAAGGAGATTACGAGTATGTCGCACGAAGAGAATCCGGTCCGTACGCCGCTGTTCATCGATGGAGAGGCGCGTGTGACGGATGATGTGTTGGAGATTGTGGATCCGGGGCGGCCGGGGCGTGCGGTCGGTTTGGCGTCGGTGGCGTCGGCGGGTGATGTGGAGGATGCGATCCGGGCGGCGGATGCGGCGTTCCCGGGGTGGTCGGGGTTGTCGGGTGGTGAGCGGGCGGCGGTGATGGCGGACGCGATCGCGGGGATCGGGGATGAGCGGGACGCGGATGCGGCGATTTTGTCGCAGGAGAACGGGAAGATCGTGCACGAGGCGTGGGTGGACGCGCTGGTGTTCGAGTTGCGGTGGAATCTCGCGCTCGCGCATGCGGAGGAGGTCGACGCGGTCGAGGTGTTGGAGCCGGTGCCGGGCGCGATTCCGAACTCGACGCGGATCACGTATCACCCGATGGGGGTGGTGACGATCATCGTGCCGTTCAACTGGCCGATCGCGATTCTGGGGGCGGCGCTGCCGCATGCGCTGCTGGCGGGGAACACGGTGATCGTGAAGCCGCCGGTGTCGGCGCCGCTGGCGACCGCGCGGGTGGTGCAGCGGGTCGCGGAGCGGCTGCCGGCGGGGGTGCTGCAGGTGGTCACGGGTCGGGATGCGGATATGTCGCCGTTGATCGAGGACGATCGGGTCGCGAAGGTGAGCTTCACGGGCAGTGTCGGCGGGGGCAAGCGCATCATGGAGATGGCGTCGAGGTCGGTGACGCCGGTGACGCTCGAGCTGGGCGGGAACGATGCGGCCGTGTTCCTCGAGGACGCGGTCCTCGACGATGAGCATCTGGATCGCCTGTTCGGAGCGATCTACGACACGACGGGGCAGATCTGCATGAACGCGAAGCGTGTGTTCGTGCACCGCTCCCGGATGGACGAGCTCGTCGCGGGGCTCGAGGAGCGGCTCGGGCGGGTGAAGCTCGGGTACGGGCTGGAGGAGGGGACCACGATGGGGCCGTTGCACGCTCCGGCGCAGAAGGCGTTCGTCGAGGACCTGATCCGGGAGGCCAAGGAGTCGGGCGCGGACGTGCGCGAGTTCGGGGAGCTGCCGGTGGATCCGGAGCTTGCGGGCGGGAACTTCGTGCGGCCCGCGATCGTGGTGGGCGCGGACCCGTCGCTCCGGGTCGTCACCGAGGAGCAGTTCGGGCCCGTGATCCCGGTGACCGCGTTCGATACCGAGGAGGAGGCGATCCGGCTCGCGAACGACACCTGGGCCGGGCTCGGGAACTCCGTGTGGACCGCGGATCCCGACACCGCGGCCCGGGTCGGGGGCCGGCTCCGGTCGGGATACGTGTGGGTGAACGACCACGGCGCGACCCGGCTCGATCTGCGCGCCCCGTTCGGCGGCGTCAAGCAGTCCGGGATCGGCCGCGAACAGGGCCTCCACGGGATCCGCGACTTCCAGGAACCCCACGCCCTGTCCACCCTCACCACCTGACCCGACCCGCTACCGGGGTGGCTGACCAGGCGGCTGCCCGGGCGGCTGCTCCGCGAGGATCCGATCGAACCACGCGAGCGTCGCCCGGGTCATGTCGGCGGGCCGCCCGTCGGTCTCGAGCGATTCGAGCGCGTCCTGCACTTCGTGCCTCCGGCGTTCCGCGTGGGCGCGGGTACCCGACACGAGCCGCTCGACGAGGGCGTCTCCCTCGGGTCCGAGCTCGGCTGCGATCTGCCCGCGCAGCCAGGGCTCGGCCCCGGCGGACTCGGCAGCGGTGAGCCCCTCGATCACCAGCGCGGCGAGGCCCTTCATGAACATGCTCCGCAGCAGCTTGAGCCGAGCGGCATCGCCCGCCCGAGCGCCGACGACCTCGACGGGCGTCCCGAACGCCGCGAGGATGCCGGAGAGCTTCTCCGCTCCGCCTCCGCTCACGGCCAGGGGCGTGAGGTGGCCCGCGCGCGGCACCGGTGCGAGCACCGCGACGTCGGCCATGAGTGCGCCCTCCGAGGCGGCCAGGCGCTCGATCTCGGCCTTGACCCGCGGCGATCCCGTGTTCATGTCCGCGTAGACGGCGCCCTCCGGGACGAGTGGAAGAGCCTCCGCGGCGACGGCGAGCGAGACCCGGGCGCCGGTGAGCGACAGTACGACGTCGGCTCCGGCGAGCGCGCCCGCGAGGTCCGGGACCCGGGTGAAGGAGTCGTTCTCGGAACGGATGAAGGGATCGTAGCCGCGGACCGCGGCTCCCGAGCGCGCGAGGCCGTCGGCGTACAGACGGCCGGCCTCGCCGAGCCCGAGCACGGCGATCGCGGTTCCGCGCCCTCCGGGCTCGATCCTTGGATTTCTGTTCAATGGAAGTTCACTTCCGTTCCTCGTTGCACGTGATTGCATAATGATTTCGTGTAGGAAACATGTTTGCAACATCTACACACAAGATTGTTGACAATTTTTACCGGGATCCGTAGTGTCTGGGTACCGCCAGCACCGAATCCCGCCCGCGGCCTCGAAGACGATGACTAGGGAGTGAGCTATGGCAGCTCGTTTGACGTTGCAGGATGTGACACTCCGGTTCGGAGGTGTCGCGGTCCTGCGAGAGGTCGGCTTCGAGGTCGAGCCAGGGCAGGTCTTCGGTCTGGTCGGCCCGAACGGCGCGGGCAAGACCTCGCTCTTCAACTGCATCAGCGGGCACTACCGGCCCGGCACGGGCTCGATCCGGATCGACGGCGAGGAGGTGCTGGGATCCCGTCCCGCGCAACTGGTGCGGCACGGACTCGCGCGCACCTTCCAGCATCCCGCGCTGCAGCTCAGGGAGACGGTGCTCGAGAACGTCATGCTCGGCGCGCACGACCGACTGCCGGGCGGCCCGCTCACCTGGTCGCTCCGGCTGCCGTACGCCGTGCGTGCCGAGCGGAAGCTGCGCGAGGAGGCGCTCGAGCTGCTGGAGCGCAACGGTCTCGGGTGGGCGGCGAACACCCGCGCCGACGAGCTCTCGCACGGGCTCCACAAGGGCGTGGAGCTCTGCCGCGCCCTGATGATGCGGCCGAAACTCCTCCTGCTCGACGAGCCGGCGGCCGGGCTGCCGCACTCCGAGGTCGAGCAGCTCATCGAGACCGTGCGCCGGCTGCAGCGCGAGGCCGACGTCACCATCGTCATCGTAGAGCATCACATGGGGCTGATCGCCGCGCTCACCGACCGGGTCGTCGTGCTCGACCACGGGGCGAAGCTGCTCGAGGGCACGGCGGCGGAGGCCCAGTCCGATCCGCGCGTGATCGAGGCCTACATCGGGCGGGAGGAGGCCGACGATGCTGCTTGAACTCGAGAACGTGACGGCCTCCTACGGACCCGTCCAGGTGATCGACGGCGTCTCGCTGTCGGTGCCCGACGGAGGGGCGGTCGGGGTGCTCGGCGCCAACGGCGCGGGGAAGACGACGACGCTCCGAGCGATCACCGGGGTGGTGCGGGCGGGCGGCGAGATCCGCTTCGACGGCCGCAGCATCCGCGGCATGCGGCCCGATCAGGTGGCCGCGCTCGGGATCGCCCACGTGCCGGAGGGGCGCGGAACGCTCGGCGACCTCACCGTGCGGGAGAATCTGCGCGTCGGCGCCTACCTCCGTCGGGATCGCGCCGGGATCGCGCGCGACATCGACTACTGCCTCGAGCTGTTCCCGCAGCTGCAGGACCGCATCCGTTCGAACGCCTCAGCGCTGTCCGGCGGCGAGCAGCAGATGCTGGCCGTGGCTCGGGCGTTCATGGCGAAGCCGCGCCTGCTCCTCCTCGACGAGGCGTCGCTCGGTCTCGCCCCCGGAACCGCCAAGTCGGTCTACGGGGCGATCCGGCGCCTGCGCGCGGAGTCCGGGATCGCGATGCTCGTGGTCGAGCAGAACGCCAACCTCGCCTTCTCGCTCGTGGACGAGGCCGTCGTGCTGGAGACCGGGCGCAGCGTGCTGAGCGGACCGACGGAGGAGCTGCGCACCATGGACGAAATTCGACGCGCCTACCTGGGAGGCTGACCGATGGGGACCTTCATCCAGCTCTTGATCGACGGTCTCTCGACCGGTTCGATCTACGCGGCGCTCGCGCTCGCCATCGTGCTCGTCAACCAGGCCACGGGGATGATCAACTTCGCGCAGGGCGCTCTCGCCGTGCTCTCCGGCTACGTCGCGTTCTCGCTTCTGAACCTCGGCCTCCCGCTCATCCTCGCGATCCTGGGCTCCGTGCTGATCTCGTTCGTCATCGGGGCGCTCGTCGAACGCTTCCTGATCCGCAAGTTCGAGCAGGGCGATCCGGACACCGCGGTCGTCGTGACGATCGGACTGCTGACGCTCATCACCGGGGTCTGCGCGTGGATCTGGTCCTACAACAACCAGATCTTCCCGTCGCTGTTCCCGAACGAGACGCTCGAGCTGCTCGGCGCGAAGGTGAGTCTCCGGTCTCTCGGCACGTTCACGGTGATCGTCGCCATCATGCTGCTGCTGCAGCTGCTCTTCGTCGGCACCAAACTCGGCCTCGCCCTGCGCGCCGTGTCGATCAATCCGCAGTCCGCGGCGTTCTCCGGAATGCCGGTCGGCAGACTGCTGATGGTCGGCTGGGGACTCGCGGCCGGGCTCGGCGCGATCGCGGGCGTGCTCGTCGCGCCGCAGCTCACGCTGACCCCCGGCATGATGGACAACGCGCTCGTGTACGCCCTCGCCGCCGTGATCCTCGGCGGGCTCTCGAGCCCCATCGGCGTCGTCCTCGCGGCGTGGATCATCGGCGTGCTCGAGAACCTCGCGGCGGTCTACATCCCCTTCATCGGGCACGACCTCAAGGTCGTGGTTCCGTTCCTCCTGATCGTGGTGGTGCTCGTCGTGAGACCACAGGGCCTCTTCGGCCGGAAAGCGGTGGTGCGAGTCTGATGTCGAACAACGTGAATCAGCCGTTCCTGAGGAAGCCGGTCGTGCGCTGGATCGCGCTCGTCGTCCTCGTCGCGCTCGCGGTCGTGCTGCCCCTCGTGCTGCCCGAGATCGCGAACGACACGATCGCCCGCGTCGGCGTGTTCGCGATCGCCGTACTCGGGCTCAACGTCGTGATGGGATACGGCGGACAGGTCTCCCTCGGCCAGATCTTCTTCCTCGGCCTCGGCGCCTACGTGACGGCGTACGGCGCGACGCACGACTGGAACATCGTGCTCACCTTCGTCCTCGCGATCCTGATCCCCGCGATCGTCGGCCTGGTCGTCGCCCTGGCCGCGGCGCGGCTCGGCGGTCTCGCGATCGCGATGGTGACGATCGCGCTCCCGATCATCGGCGTGCCGCTCGCCAAGCGCCTGAACGAGTGGACGGGCGGCTCGCAGGGGCTCTCCTCGAGGTTCTCGGACGCCCCCGAGTGGACGGGGCTCTACCACGATCAGTGGAAGCTCTACCTCGTGATCGTGATCGGCGCCGTCACCTTCCTGCTCGTGCGCAACTTCGTGCGCGGCAAGTTCGGGCGGGCCCTCGCGATCGTCAAGGAGAACGAGGCCGTCGCCACATCGATGGGCATCTCGCCCTACTGGTACAAGGTCATGGCGTTCACGATCGCATCCCTCGTCGGCGGCGTCAGCGGGTTCCTCTACATGACGGTGATCCAGTACACCTCGCCGGAGACGCTCGCGTTCCACCACTCCATCACGCTCGTCGCCTCGATGGTGATCGGCGGAGCGGCGACGATGGCCGGCTCGATCCTCGGCGGCGTGTACTACGTGTTCGTGCCGATGCTCACGAACGCGATCGACCCGAACCTGACCGCGGCCCTGCAGGGCGCGATCCTGCTGCTGGTGCTGTTCATCCTGCCCGGCGGGCTCGTCTCCCTGCCACGCAGGATCGCGGCTCTACGCAGAACACCACCGCACGAACCGGCGTCCGCGACGAAGCAGAACGCAGAACGAAAGGGAGATCGATGAAGATGACCAGGAACAGGCAGAGGATCGTCGGCGCGGTCGCGCTGACGGCGGCCGCGGCGCTCGCCTTCACGGGCTGCGCGGGCGGCGGAGGCGGTCGCGGAGGGGGCGAGACGAGCCCGGGGATCACCGACGACTCGATCACCCTCGGCATCACGACGCCGCTCAGCGGGGCGACCGCCGGACCGGGCACCTGCACGGTCGCGGGCCTCCAGGCCTACATGGGCGCCGTGAACGCCGACGGCGGCATCGAGTTCGGCGACGGCAAGACCCGCGAGGTCAAGATCGAGGCGCTGGACGACGGGTACGATCCGCAGAAGGCCTCCTCGAACTACCAGACGCTCAAGGGCAAGGCGTTCGCCATCACCTCGGGGCTCGGCACGCCCACCAACCTCGCCTGGCGCGAGGCCGCGAACGCCGACGAGGTTCCGCAGGCGTTCGTCATGACCGGAGACCCGACCTTCAGCGACCAGGAGGAGAGCCCGTGGTCGCTCGGCTGGGTGCCGATCTACCAGAACGAGGGCGAAGCCTTCGGCGCGGCGCTCGCCGCGTCGGGCGAGGACCACAAGGTCGCGATCCTGTCGCAGAACGACGACTACGGCGAGGGGTACGTCGAGGGCTTCAAGAGCGGCATCGAGGGCGCCGACAACATCGAGATCGTGAAGGAGCTCACGTACGAGGCCACCGACACGAGCGTCGACGCGCAGCTGACCGAGCTCGCGGCCACGGAGGCGGACGTGTTCTTCAACGCGATGTCGATCACGCCCCTCGTGATCTCGTCGCTGCAGCGCGCGCAGAGCATCGGCTGGATGCCGAGCTGGTTCCTGCCGTCGAACACGTCGAGTCCATCGGCGATCCTCGAGCCCGGCGGCGGAGCGGCGTTCCCCGGCATCTACTCGGTGGCCTTCGCGAAGGCGCCGGCGTCGCCGGAGTTCGCCGACGACGAGGACGTGCAGACGTTCCTGTCCGACCTCAAGGAGTACGGCGACTACCCCGATCCCCCCGCCTTCCCGCACTGCATGTGGAGCTACATGCTCGGCGCCACGCTCGAGCAGGTGTTCCAGAACATGGAGGAGCCGACGCGCGAGGAGTTCATGACGCGGGTGCGGGAGATCGAGCAGTTCGAGGCCCCGCTGATGCTGGAGGGCACGCACGTCGACACCACGGAGGACGGGCAGCCCGCCGTCTCCACCGTGGTGGTGCAGAAGTACAACGGCAAGGGCTACGACACGGTCGACGCGATCGGGTAGCGCGTCCCGCTCGGCGGCTGTGCGCCGCGGTCCTCCGGGGTCGCGGCGCACAGCCGTTTCACGGCGATCCGCCGACCGCTACGGCGACGAGCGCAGCACGTCGATGATCGAGGCGAGGTGGGCGCGCGTCGCGGCCTCGGCCGCGTCGGGGTCCCGGGCGACCACGGCGTCGATGATGGCGACGTGCTCGCCGAGCGAGCGCTGCGCGCGGGCGGGGTTGAACGCGAGCCTGAACTGATGCCGCGCCGACTGGGCGCGCAGCCGCTCGAGCAGCTGCGACGCGAGCGCGTGGCCGCCGATCTCGCGCAGCCGCCGGTCCAGCTCCTGGTTCAGCGCGGCGTACCGCATCAGGTCTCCGGAGGGGACGGCCTCCCGCATGCTCTCGCGCATCCCGACGAGCTCGGCGGCCTCCTCGTCGCTCAGGCGCTCGGCGGCTCTGCGCGCGACGAGCGTCTCGAGCCCGATCCTCACCTCGACGATCTCGACGGCCTCGTCCACGGTGATCGAGCGCACGCGAGCGCCCCGGTTCGGCAGGCGCTCGACGAGGCCCTCGTTCTCGAGGGTCATGAGCGCCGCGCGGATCGCGGTGCGCGAGGCCCCGAACTGGGCGCTGAGATCCGCCTCGATGAGCCGCTGGCGGGGGGCGAAGCCGCCCTCGAGGATCTCCGTGCGGATCGTGAGCGCCAGATCCTCCGCGGTAACCGATGACCCGAGGGGTTCTCCCACCATGCGAACTCCCGATCACCAAGATTGTCGAAGACTTTTCAGACAATCTAGCCGGAGTCGTCGGCGCGGGACAAGTCCCTCCCGGCCGGCTCGACGCGTATCGGTTCGACCGGAGCGGCGCCGGCGGGGCGGAAGGCGCCGGGAGGCGCCCCGAAGCGCGCTCGGAAGGTGCGGTGGAAGTACGAGGGGTCCCCGAGTCCGCTCGAGCGCGCGATCGCGACGAGGGACCGGCCCGCCCACGCCGGCGAGGCGATCCGCTCGCAGGCCGAGTCGAGGCGTGCGGCGAGGGACCACTGCGACCAGGTGGTGCCGGCCTCGGCGAAGGCCGCCTGGACGGCGCGCGGCGAGCGGCCCAGCACCCCGGCCGCCTGCGTGAGACCGAACCCCGGATCGTCCAGGTGGTCGATCGCCACCGCCGTGATCGCGTCGAACGCGGGGACGCTCGAGGCCGTGTCCGCGCGGGCGCCGGGGCGGATCATATCCTCGAGCATGGCGCGGACCGCGGGCACGAGCGCCTCCCAGACGGGGATCCGGCCCGCGTCGAACTCGCGCCGGAGGAGCAGCAGCAGCGCGGCGAGGCGGCCCTGGCGGGCATCGGCGAGGAGCTCGTTCGCATCGGCGACGTCCTGCGCGGTGAGGGTCCGGCCTCCGAGCCGCCGGGGGAGGCGGAGCGAGTAAAGGCTGAACCGCCGCGCGTCCGAGAGCGCGAGCTCGAACGGCCGGCTGTTGTCGATCAGCACGGGCTGGCCGGGTCGCAGCACCGTGCGGCGGCCGAGGTGGTCGAGCCGGGACGGCGCATCGGCCGCGAGGTTGAGGAACACCGAGTCGTCGCCGTCGGCGGAGACGCCGCGCGGACCCCGATCCGCCGCGTGGCCGGTCGCGCGCATCCGGGAGAACACGACGTCCTCCCCGACGGCGTACGCGAGCACGTCCGCGCGGAACGGCGATGAACCGGTGCGACGGGGAGCGATGCCCCGGTAGACGTCCGTCAGCGCGCTTCGGAAGTACCCGAAGGGATCCTCCGGCGCCTCGGAGGTCGACACGCTGATCAGGGGCGCTGCTGCGTGTTTCACCATGTCCCTGCGCCTTTCACCGTGGTCGCGGGATCGTCCACCGGCTTAGCGTTGAGGCGACGCCTCCCCGGACGGGGAGGATCCCCGACGACGAGGAGACGACGATGTCCGCGAAGCCCACACTGCTGTTCGTCCACGGCGCCTGGCACGGCGCCTGGGCCTGGGATCGAGTGCGCTCGCTGCTGCACGAGCGCGGCTGGGAGACCGAGGCGATCGACCTGCCGACCGTCCACGCCGAGGATCCGCGCGGACTGACGCTGGCCGACGACGCGGAGGCCGTCGCAGCGGCGGTGCAGCGGATCGGGCGCCCGGTCGTCGTCGTCGCTCACTCCTACGGCGGGGTTCCCGTCACCGCCGCCGTCCACGACGCGGAGCAAATCGTCTACGTCGCGGCGTTCGCGCTCGACGCCGGGGAGTCCCTGCTCGCGGCGGTGGGAGGCGAACCCCCGAGCTGGTGGAGCGTCGACGGCCCCCTCGTCACCGCCGGGAACGAGCGGGAGACACCGCAGCAGCTCTTCTTCGGCGACATGCCGCCGGCCGAGGCGGACGCCGCCGCGGCGAGGCTGCTCCCGCAGAGCGTGCTCCCCTTCCAGGACGCGCTGACGCGGGCGGCGTGGCACGAGGTTCCCGCGAGCTATGTGATCACCGAGCGCGACGCCATCTTCCCGGTCGAGGCGCAGGAGGCGCTGGCCGCTCGCCTCGGTTCGCGGACCGCGCGGATGCCGACGAGTCACTCGCCGCTCCTATCCCGACCGGAGATGCTCGCCGACATCATCGAGCGGTTCTGCGCGCCGACCGGGTGAGGCCGCCGCTGCGGCGATGGCCTCCGGGGGATTCCCCCGCGTGCACGTCGTGATCATGCGCGCGTTCGCCGAGCGGGGCTCGAGCATCGCGACGCAGCCGTGCACGGCCTCGATGCGCACGCTCACCCAGTGGGGCTCCAGCGCGGTCATCAGGGCCTCTGCGATCTGCGCGCCCATGCGCTCCTGCAGCTGCAGGCGCCTGGACGCCGACTCGACGAGCCCCGCGACGCGGCTGAACCCGGCGAGCCGCCGGCGGGGAGCGTAGGAGACGTCGACCTCACCCTCGAAGGGGAGCAGGTGATGCGGGCACAGCGAGCGGAACGGGATCCGCGTGACCGACACAGTCTGCCCCGCGGACTCGTCCTCGGACACCTCCATCGGGACGCCCAGCGCCGTGATCGGCTCCGCGTGGGCGTCGGTGAAGAGCTCCGCGGCGAGGTCCGTCACCCGCTCGGGGGTGCGGCGCAGCTCGGCCCGATCCGGGTCCTCTCCCATCGCGCTCAGGAAATCGGCGACCGCTTGCATGGCGCGGACGCGGTCGATCGGGCGGGCGCCGCGATCACCGGTGTCGCCCGTCGGCCGCGCCGCGGCCGCTTCCTCGGAACTCATCCCGGTTCTCCGCGGCCCTCGAGCTCGTCGATGAGCCGAAGCCCGCGTTCGGCCCAGGCGATCTCGCCGCGCGCGCGGTCGGCGAGGCCCTCGTAGGCGAAGCGCTTGTACGCGATCGTCCGCTCTCGATCCTGCTCCGAGGTGACGGCGAGCCGGCGCACGAGCATGGGGTTGTCGAGCGCATCGATGTGGGCGAGCTCCCCCTCCCAGCAGTCGAGCTCGTGCCGCCAGTGGGCGATGTGCGCTCGGAGGAACTCCCGACCGGCTTCGGGATCCGCGGCCTCGAGATACGCGGCGCGCAGGTGCGCTGCGTCGCGGATGCGCTGGTACTCGGGAGCGCTGTTCATCCAGTCGGTGAACGCCCGCTCGCCGGTATCGGCGATGTGGTAGACCTTCCGCATCCCCCGCTCGCCGCGCGTCTGCTCCTCCGCCGTGATGAGGCCCTCGGAAGCCATCTTGCGCAGCTCCGGGTAGATCTGGGAGTCGGCGGCGTGCCACACGTGGCCGACCGAGTGCGAGAACTGCTTCTGCAGGTCGTAGCCGGACAGGGGGCCGACGCGCAGGAGTGCGAGGAGTGCGTGACGAAGGCTCATGGTCTCTTGGTCTCTATCCTGTTCGTGGCTGATCGCGGCGGAGGGGCCCGGGGGTCAACCCGGGCCACCCCCAACAGGGTATGAAAAGAGGTAAACCCTCCACCACCCGCCCCGGGAGACGCCGCGGGCCACGGTGGAGTACGGCACGGGGCTGACGACCGCGCGCACGTGCGTCTGCTCGTGCGGCTCGACCGACGCCTTCGAGGTGCCGCCGTTCGGCTCGCCCCAGACGACCCGCAGCTCGGTGCCCTCCGGAACCGACGGATCGACGGTCGCGAGCGACAGGCCGCGGCGCTCGTTCGCGCTGTAGCCGGTGAACATCGAGAAGCCGACCACGTTCTCGTCGGCGTCGACGACGGCGTCGTAGTTCGCGGAGCCGTAGTTCGCGAGCGGCAGGTCGAAGAACTTGTAGTTCGGTCCGTCGACGTTCAGCAGCGAGGTCCACACCTTGCCGAGATCCTCGGCGTCCCAGGCCAGCGTGACCTTCTTGCGCTGCTGCGCCGGATCCATCTTCTCGAGGGCGTCCCGGCCGATGAAGTCGTGGTCGAACTTCACGAACGAGCCGTAGCCGAGCTCCCAGGGGGTGAGGTAGTAGTCCTCGATGCTCTCCGAGACGAAGGATCCCGCGAGCGTGCCGGTCGCCTCGTAGCTGTCGACGCCGAGCCACTCGCGATACTTCCGCTCGGCCTCGCCCGTGTAGATGGCGGGCAGCGGCGAGGGGATCCAGCCTGACTCGAGCGTGTTCGAGGGGTAGGCGCGCGAACCGACCGGCAGCAGCCCGAACTCGGCGCCCGCCTCGACGATCGCGTCGCGGATGTGGCCGTGATCCTCGTAGGGTCCCCAGATCTCGAGACCCGGCGCGCCGGCCATGCCGTGGCGCAGCGTGCGAACCGTCTTCCCGGCGATCTGCATGGTCGCCATGTTGAAGAAGCCGATCTTCTCGAGCGGCCCGCCGTTGAGCTTCTCGATCACGGCCCACGCGTTCGGGCCCTGAATCTGGAAGCGGTAGTACTTGCGGCCGACCGCGCTGCCGTAGGGGCGGGACGGCGAGCGGCGATCCACCTCGATGTCGAGGTTCTGGTAGCCGCCCGTCTCGCCGTGGAACATGAGCCAGTTCGAGGCGGGTGCGCGGCCGACGTACACGTACTCGTCCTCGGCCTCGCGGAAGAGGATGCCGTCGCCGATCACGTGCCCGGCGGCGGTCGTCGGCACGTACTGCTTCGCCTTGTTCACGGCGAAGTTCGCCACCGAGTTGATCGCGGTGTCGGAGATCAGCCTGATCGCGTCGGAGCCCTTGAGGAAGACGTTGTCCATGTGGTGCGACTGATCGTAGAGCACCGCCGTCTCGCGCCAGGCGCGCTGCTCCTTGATCCAGTTGGTGAAGTCCGCGGGGACCACGGGGTAGATGTACGAGCCGATCTGCGAATTGCGCAGCAGATCGACCGGGCTGCTCTGGTCGAGCAGCTCCTGGAGATTGTTCGCCACGGTGTGAACCTCTCTGTTTCGGGTGAGACGCCTCGGTCGAGGCGACGGGTCAGTTGAAGACGATGGTGGTGTTGCCGTGACGGATCACGCGGTCCTCCGCGTGCCAGATCACGGCCCGGCTGAGCACGCTGCGCTCGACGTTGGCGCCGCGGGTCTGCAGCTCGGCGGCCGATTGCGCGTGGGTCACGCGGATGACGTCCTGCTCGATGATGGGGCCCTCGTCGAGATCCTCCGTCACGTAGTGGCTCGTCGCGCCGATGAGCTTCACACCCCGCTCCTTCGCCTTGCGGTAGGGCGCGGCGCCGATGAAGGCCGGGAGAAAGGAGTGGTGGATGTTGATCACGGGCACGCCGACCTTCTGCAGGAAGTCGCCCGAGATCACCTGCATGTACCGGGCGAGCACCACGAAGTCCACGTTGCCGGTGAGGAGCTCGAGGATCCTCGCCTCGGCCTCGGACTTGTCGGGCCCCTGCGAGGGCACGTGGAAGAAGGGGACTCCGAATGAGCGCACGTCCTCGGCCACCCTGGTGTGGTTCGAGATGACCATCGGGATGGTCACCGGCAGATCGCCCCGGCGCTGCCGCCACAGCAGGTCGAGCAGGCAGTGATCGCTGGTCGATGCGAGGATCGCCATGCGCTTCGGCACCGAACTGTCCTCGAGGCGCCACTCGACGCCGAACGGTTCGAGCGTGCGCTCGAGGTCGGACTCGATCTCCGGCATCGCCGCCGTGAGGTCGGGACGGTGGAAGACCAGACGCTGGAAGAACGCGCCGCCCTCGGGGTCGTCGGAGTACTGGTCCAGCGAGACGATGTTCGCGCTGTTGCGCGTGATGAGCGCGGTGATCGCCGAGACGAGGCCGAGCTGGTCGGGCCCGTGCACGATCAGGCAGGCGTGATCCCTGCGGGATTCGATGATCGACATGCCGCCCTCACTCGCTCGCGGCCGCGTCCGCGTTCGCCGCGAAGCCGCGAGCCCAGTCCGCCGTCGCCTTGAGTCCGCCGAACGTGTAGAAGTGGGTCTTCACACGCCCGGAGCGGGGATCGGCCTCGAGCAGGCCGCCGAGCTCGGTCATGAAGCGGTCGGGCCCCGCCGTGCCCATGAGGTTCGTGAGCGAGAAGCCGTACTTCTTCACGATGCCGGCGCTCGAGCCGACGCCGAAGCGCCGGGCGTAGTTCAGCAGCCGCTTGATGCCCGCCGGGCCCGGGGTGCCGATGCGCAGTTCGGTGTCGATCCCGCGCTCGCGGACGCCCCGCACCCAGGCGAGGACCGCATCGGCGTCGAAGGCGAACTGGGTGAGGATCACGGCGCCGAGCCCCTGTTCGTCGAGGGCGGCCGACTTGTCCTCGAGGTGCTGCCACAGCACGTCGTCGGCGATGTCGGGGTGGCCCTCGGGATACCCCGCGATGCTCACCTCCTCGACCCCGTACTTCTGCAGGATCCCGGTGCGGATCACGGAGAGCGAGTCGGGGTACGGGCCCTCGGGCTCGGCGGGATCGCCGCCCACGCAGAAGACGTGCTTCGTCGCGCCGACCTCCTGCAGACGCCCGAGGAACTCCTCCAGCTGGTGCTGGGAGCCGAGGCGGCGCGCAGAGATGTGCGGAACGGGTACGAAGCCCATGTCCCGGACCGCCTTCGAGGCGTTCACGCGCATGTCGAGATCCTCGTTGCCGAGGAAGGTCACGTTGATCTTGGTGCCCTGGGGGATCGCGTCGCGCGCCTCTTCGAGGCCGGGGACGTCCTTGCCGGTCATCTCGAGCGAGAAACCCTCGAGCAGTTCGAGTGCGGCGGTACTCATCACGGTGTCGTCCTTTCCCGAGCGCGTCTTCGCGCTCACGAGTCAGAATACCGAAAGGCATAGCCTATGTCCATAGGTAAATAGCGGACGTGAGAAAACGCGGCTGCGAGGCCGTCTCTCGTCGACTCGCAGGCGTAGAGCAGTGCCCCGGGCGCGTAGCAGCCCTCAGGCGCCGAGCAGCGCGTAGCAGCGGGAGACCCGGTCGCGCCACCATCGCTCCCGCTCGGGCGGTGCCGCGTGCCGGTTCAGCAGATCGGGGTCGAGAGCCGGGCGGCGCACCGCGATCCAGCCGTCCTCGGGGATCAGGGGGTCCGCGGTGACATCGCCGTCCAGCAGCGCGACCGTGCCGAGTCCGCACGCTCCGGCGAGTGCCGCCCCCGGGCTCGTCGCATCCGAGCCCGCGATACCCGAGCCCGCCGCGGGGCCGGGCAGCGCCGCCGCGAGGTGGAGGCCCATGGAGATGCCGACCGAGGTGTCGAGCGCGCTCGAGACCACCACGGGCAGTCCGGCCTCCGTCACGATGCGGATCGCGCGGTCGATCCCGCCGAGCGGCTGCGCCTTGACGATGAGCAGATCGGCGGCTCCCGAGCGGGCCACCGCGAGGGGGTCCTCGGCCTTGCGGACGCTCTCGTCGGCGGCGATGCGCACGACCGAGCCGTGCGCTGCGAGCCGCAGCCGCACCTCGACCAGTTCGTCCACGGCCGCGCACGGCTGCTCGGCGTAGTCGAGGTCGAACTCGGCGAGCGCGAGGAGCGCCGTCACCGCCTCGTCGACGCCCCAGCCGCCGTTCGCGTCGACGCGCACGCGCGCGTCGTCGCCCATGATCTCGCGCACGGCCCGGACTCGTGCGAGATCGTCGGCGAGCGTCTGGCCGCGCTCGGCGACCTTCACCTTGGCGGTGCGGCAGCCCGGGAAGCGCGCGAGGATCCCGGCCACCTCGGCGGCGTCGACCGCGGGAACCGTCGCGTTCACCTCGATCCGGTCCCGGAGCAGCGGCGGCGGCTCGCTCCAACCGAAGTCGAGAGCCGCCGCGAGCCAGCTCGCGGACTCGGCGTCCCCGTACTCGGTGAACGGCGAGAACTCGCTCGCACCCCGAGGTGCGTCGAGGATCGCGGCCTCGCGCACGGTCACCCCCCGGAAGCGGGTGCGGGTGGGGATCGCGACGACCCGCATCGCGTCGAGCACCTCCTCGAGCGGGGGAACGGGATCCGGAAGCATGCTCCGAGTCTACGGAGCCCGCGCGGCGGTGCCCGGCCGCACCGGCCGCTCCCGGGTGCCTTCGTGCGGGTTTGACCGGCGTCAACCCACACGAAGGCACCCGGGAGTACGCGCGAGAGGCGCAATAGGCTATGGAGCATGACGCAGCAGGATCCACGCCAGGTTTCAGAGCTCTTCGACCCGTCCGAGTGGGCCGTCGCTCCCGGCGCCGAGGGCTACACCGACATCACGGCGCATCTGAGCCTCGACGGGCGGATCGCGCGGGTCGCCTTCGATCGTCCGGAGGTGCGCAACGCCTTCCGGCCGCACACCGTCGACGAACTGTACGACGCGCTCGAGCGGGTGCGCGTGAACCCGAGGGTGGGTGCGGTGCTGCTCACCGGCAACGGGCCGAGCGCGAAGGACGGCGGCTGGGCGTTCTGCTCCGGCGGCGACCAGCGGATCCGCGGGCGCGACGGTTACAAGTACTCCGACGATGAGACCACCGTGGGAGCCGAGGCGACGGCGCGCGCCGGACGCCTGCACATCCTCGAGGTGCAGCGGCTCATCCGCTTCATGCCGAAGGTGGTCATCGCCCTCGTGCCCGGCTGGGCGGCCGGCGGCGGGCACTCCCTCAACGTGGTCTGCGACCTCACGATCGCGAGCCGCGAGCACGCGAGGTTCAAGCAGACCGACGCCGACGTCGGCTCCTTCGACGCCGGCTACGGCAGTGCCTACTTCGCGCGTCA
>JAPSIU010000031.1 GCA_031178565.1 Leucobacter sp.
GTGAAGATGAGGGTGACCGCGCTCGCGACCGTGAGCACCGCGGCGGATCCCGCTGCGAGGTCCATCGCCAGTCGGGTCTCCGCCGGTTCGCCCGGGCTCTCCGACCCCACGGGCCTCTCGGGCCTCCCCGATCTCTCGCCCGCGAGCACCCACACGGTCATCACGACGGAACCGATGAGCCCCGCCATCGCGAGGTTGACGAGCGTCCGGGCGAACGGCATCCCGTAGCGCACGACCGCTCCCGGGTCGGCGAGCGAGCGCTCATCGGCGGCGCCCCCGATCCCGAGCCCGACGACCAGCGCCGCGAAGGCCACCGCGACCAGAACGGCGGGAGCGATGACGCGCAGGAATCGGGGCACCCGTCAAGCCTACGCGCTGCACCGGGTGCTTGCCTGAGGCGGGTGCCGTGCTCCCGCGCCGCACCAAACAGGCGCCGCACCGAACAGACGGCCGCGCCCGGGAACGACGAGGCCCCCCGGCGCCGGAGCGCAGGAGGGCCTCGAGAGGAAGGCGTTACTTCACAGCAGCCTTGAGCTTGCTGCCGACCGACACCTTCACACGCTTGCCTGCGGGGATGTCGATGGTCTCACCGGTGCGCGGGTTGCGGCCGGTGCGAGCAGCGGTGGTCGCGGTCTCGAAGGAGATCCAGCCCGGGATCGAAACCTTGTCGCCACCGGCGACGGTCTCGGAAACGGCGGCGAACAGGCCGTCGATAACGCTCGAAACAGCGGCCTGGCTCTGGCCGGTCTCGGCGGCGATCTTTGCGACGAGCTCAGTCTTGTTGAGTGCCATGTTGTGTCCTTCCAGGGCAACGACGCATCGGGCCGAGCCCCTGATCTGGTTCAGGTATCCCACCGGTTTGGAGGGTCCGATCGGTTGATCGCTACGAATCTACCCTACAACTCGACATTTCCGGCGGAATCACGCGGATTTTGCAAGTTTCAGTAGCGAAAGCCGCCGCCGAGCGGTCGGTCGCGGGCTCGAAACGCTCCCGGAAGCGCTCGGAAGCACCCCGAGACGGCCCCGCTATTTCGCGAGGTAACCGCCGTCCACGGGCAGCGAGATCCCGGTGAGGTAGGAGTTCTCCGGAGACGCGAGGAAGCCGACCGCCGAGGCGACGTCCGCGGGCTCCGCGATCCTGCCGAGCGGGATCGCGGCCGCGACTCGCTCGGCCTCCCCCTCGGGATCGGCGAGCCTCTCCAGCCACTCCTGGTAGAGCGGTGTCCGGGTCATCCCCGGGGCGACGGCGTTCACGCGGATGCCGAAGGGGGCGAGATCGATGGCGGCGGCCTTCGTGAAGGCGAGCATCGCGCCCTTGCTCGCGCTGTAGATCCCCATGGTGGGCACTCCGATGCTCGCGAGCCGGGAGGTGATGTTGACGATCGATCCCCCGCGCCCCTGCTCACGCATGATGCGGGCGACGGCGATGAGCAGGTTCATCGCGGAGAACGTGTTCGCCTCGAAGACCTCTCGGATCTCCGCCTCGCCGACCTCGAGCAGGTCGCCGGTGTGATCCACGGCGGCGTTGTTCACGAGCACGTCGAGGCGGCCGAACCGATCCCGCGCCGCCTCGGCGAGTCGTCCGGCTGCGCCCTCCTCCCGCAGCTCCGACCGCACGAAGCGCACCTGGTCGCCGAGATCCGCCACGACCCGGCTCCCGCGCTCCTCCGACCGGCCGGAGATCACGACGCGGAAGCCGTCCGAGACGAGCCGCCGGGCGATCTCGACCCCGATCCCCGAGGTCGCTCCGGTCACGAGCGCCACGGGCGCTTCGCGCTGCTGGTTCTTCATTCGTGTTCCTCTCTGGATCGTGTTCCCCGGAGCGAGCGGCTCGCGGTCTCGCGCCTCATCTCGAGTGTCGAGTGTGTCGTTCATCGGGCCGGCTCCAGCTGCGCCTCGAGCGTGCCCGCGAGACGCGAGACGCCCTCTTCGATCCGCGCAGGAGAGGAGGTCGCGAAGCAGAGCCGGAAGGCGTCGCGCATGCTGCCGTCGACCGTGAATGCCGGCCCCGGAATATATGCGACTCCGCGACGCACGGCCTCCGCGAACATCTGCTCGGTGTCGATCCCCGCGTACTCGCCGCGAAGCGTCGCCCACAGGAAGAACCCGCCGTCGGGATCCGTGAATTCGACGCGATCACCGAGGTGCCGCGCGAGCGCCGCCTGCATCGCCTCCTTGCGCTCCCGGTAGATCGGCCGCAGCCGTTCGAGGTGCGCCCGCTGCGCGCCGGACTCGAGATAGTCCGCCACCGCGCGCTGCACCGGCACGCTCGTGCAGGTGTCCATCGCCTGCTTCGCGTTGACCGCGAGAGCGCGGAGCCGGGGCTCGACGTCGATCCAGCCGGTGCGCAGCCCGGGGGCGACGGTCTTCGAGAAGGTGCGCACCTGGAACACGAGCGGATGATCCGGCGCGATGTCGCCCAGGCCGGGGACGTCTTCTCCGCTGAATCGGAGCTGGCCGTACGGGTCGTCGTCGATGATGACCGCGCCCCAGCGCTCCGCGAGCTCCAGCAGCAGTTCTCGGCGGGCGCGGCTCAGCGTGACGCCCGAGGGGTTCTGGAAGTTGGGGATGGTGTAGATCGCGGCCGGGGGACGCCCCGCGCGCTCGACCAGCTCGGGCAGCATCTCCACGATCATCCCGTCGGCGTCGACCGGCGCCGCGATCACCTCGGCTCCATAGCTCAGCGCGGTGGCGTTGCCGTTCGTGTAGGTGGGAGCCTCGACGATCACCAGGTCACCCGCGTCGACGGAGAGCTTGAAGGCGAGGTCCAGGCCCTGCATGCCGCCGGTCGTGACGAGGATCCGCTCGTCGGAGGTGCGGCGCCCCTGCTCCTCCGTCAGTCGCAGGATCTCCCGACGGAGCTTCGTGTCGCCCTCGGTCTCGCCGTAGTCGTAGCGCCCCGTGCCGGCGCGGGCGAAGGCGGCGTCGAGGTCGGCGACGGGGATCAGATCCTCGCCGGGGGCGCCCATGGCGAAGCGCACGACGTCGTGGCTCTGCTCGGCGAGCAGAGCCGTCGATGCGTCGATGACACTTCCCACAAGTGCTCTGGGGACTGGGCGGGGCTCGATTCCGGTCACGCGCCTCACGCTCCCTTCACGATCACGCGGAAGGTCATGTTCTCCTGCAGTACTGTGTCGTCGTCCGCTCGCAGGCTCACGGTGCGCCGATCCGTCCATCAGTCATCCGGTCGCTCCTTCGTGTGCTGTTCCTCCACACTAGGAGCCGCGCGGTTTCAAGCCCAGGTGAAGAGCTGGAATGATACTGTTAAGTTTTGGTGAAGACAGCAGCCGAGGAGGGTGAGGATCGTGCTCGATGTCCGCCGCCTCGCCCTGCTCCGGGAGGTGCGTCTCCGAGGGAGCGTCACGAGCGCCGCCGCCGCACTCGGCCTCAGCGCCTCGGCGGTCTCGCAGCAGATCACCCGGCTCGAGGCCGATGTCGCGACTCCGCTGCTCGAAGCCGCCGGGCGCGGCATCAAACTCACTCCGGAGGCCGAGCGCCTGGTCGACTACGCCGAGCGGGTCCTCGCGACGCTCGAGGAAGCCGAGACCGAACTCGGAGCGCGGGTCAAGGGGCTCTCCGGCGTGGTGCGGCTCGCATCCTTCCAGTCCTTCGCGCTCTCCCTGCTCGGCCCCACCGTGCGGAGGCTCGCCGAGAGTGCTCCCCACCTCGAGCTCGAGTTCGTGCAGCTCGATCCCGAACGCGCGGTCGCCGAGCTCTCGGCGCGCCGCGTCGACCTCGTGGTCGCGGACGAGTACCCGGGCGTCCCGATCACACCCGTCCCGGGACTCGTGCGCCGCACCCTCGTGAGCGATCCGATCCGGGCGTTCCTCCCTGCGGCGATGCCGCTCCCGCGGGAGCGGCATCAGGGGGAGTGGCACTCCGCCGATCTGGCCGCCGTCCCGTGGGTGTTCGAGCCTCGCGGCAGCAGCTCCTACGACTGGGCGGTCGGGGTGTGCCGCTCGGCCGGCTTCGAGCCTCGCGTGCGCTACGAGTCCCCGGATCTCTCGGTGCACGAGCGCCTCGTGCAGGAGGGTGCTGCTGCGGCGTTTCTTCCCCGGAGCCTCAGCGGCGCCGGCCCGACGTCCGCCCGGCTCCTTCCCGGCTTTCCCGACGACCTCAGCCGGACGCTCTTCGCGCTGATGAGGCGCGGCGCCGAGCGCTCGCCCACGATCTCGGCATGCCTCGCCGCGATCGGCGACACCCTCGGCCTGCCCTCCCCGAAGGACGCAAAAAGCGGGCGCGGATCCTCGAAGGATCCGCGCCCGCTTCAGACGGCAGTGCCGAGTCGACCGGTTACCAGGACGACTTGGTGATGCCGGGCAGCTCGCCCCGGTGCGCCATGTCGCGGAAGCGGACACGGCTGACACCGTACTTCGACAGCACGCCGCGGGGACGGCCGTCGATGACGTCGCGGCTCCGCACGCGCACCGGCGATGCGTTGCGGGGCAGCTTCTGCAGGCCGACGCGGGCGGCCTCGCGGCTCTCGTCGGTCCCGTTGGGGTCGACGAGGGCCTTCTTCAGCTCGGCGCGCTTCTCGGCATAGCGATCGACGATGGCCTGGCGCTGCTTGTTCTTCGCGATCATGCTCTTCTTCGCCATGATTTAGCGCTCCTCTCGGAAGTCGACGTGCTTGCGGACCACCGGGTCGTACTTCTTGAGCACGAGGCGGTCGGGGGTGTTGCGGCGGTTCTTCTTCGTCACGTACGTGAACCCGGTACCTGCCGTCGAGCGGAGCTTGATGATCGGACGTACGTCCTTGTCCTTAGCCATTAGAGCTTCACCCCACGCTTCTGCAGATCAGCGACTACCGACTCGATGCCGCGGGCATCGATCACCTTGATGCCCTTGACCGACAGGGTGAGGGTCACCTTGCGGCCGAGCGAGGGCACGAAGTAAGTCTTCTTCTGGATGTTCGGATCGAACCGACGCTTGGTGCGACGGTGCGAGTGCGAAATGTTGTGACCGAAGCCGGGAACGGCGCCTGTCACCTGGCACACTGCTGCCATGGTTTTTCCTCTCATACCGTGAGACCGGACGGCCTCACCCAAGATTTCTTGTCTGCAGGTGCGTCGCTCGCCGATTCGATCGAACCGGAGTCGAAAGGCTCCCGCGGTCTGTGTGCTGGGACTGCGCACAGCCAAAGATCGAGCTTAGCTCAGGATCCCGGATCGCACAAGTCCGGCTTGTTCTGGGCGCGCGGCGCCGAGGGCTGCCCGAGGAACTCTGCGTAATCGGCCGTCCACCACACGCTCTCGCAGGGCGGGCCGGCGGTGTAGTCGATGCTGCGCCGGGCGGGATGCATGACGACCGACGAGATGGTCTTCCACCGCTCGTCCGGATCGGCACCCCGATCGGGGTGGCAGCAGACGGAGTTCGGCCACTCGGCGTGATCCGACAGCGCGGCGCGCAGATCATCGTCGCCGAGCGGTTCATCCGCATTCGCGACCAGTCTGGTGATGCGGCCGAGCCGTACCGGGCTGTCGGACATCGAAAAAGGGGCGAGATCGTAGCCTCCCGGCACAGGGCTCGAGAAGTGGTTCGCGTGCACCACTGCGCCGTTCGTACTGAACTGCGGGCTCACGTTCCCCGGCCCGCCCGGCGAGGTCTCGATGTTCAGAACCGCTCCGTCTCCGTTCGCGACGATGTAGTTGCCCGATGCGGCGCGCGGCAGCCCGGCCACCTGCTCGAGCACGCCGGCGATGTGCGGCTGGTCGGCGAGTGAGCGGATGAGGAAGTGGAAGGGAACCCCGCGCGTCGTGCCGTCGAGGGAGCTCGCGAGCGTGTTGACGCCGATCCCGATGCCGTTCTGAGTGAGGATCATCTTCGCGAGGAGGCCCGCCTCGACCAGCGTGACGTAGTTCGGACCGTCGTCTCTGTCGACCTCGAGCAGGATCGTCGAACCGCTCAGGTATTCGAGCCAGTCCCAGTTCTGCCCGACGACGGATTCGCCCGAGGCGGAGCGGTCGGGCTCGATCGCGAACGAGGTGCACTCGGCGAAGATCCGCTTCGATGCGCCCACCGTAGCCGCGTGCAGGATCTCGCTGCGGCAGTTGATCGTGAGAATCTCCGCGAACGTGAGACCGCTGCCGTCGGCGATCCCGGTGATCTCCTCGAGCAGACCGGGCGTGTGCTGCTCGATCCACGGCACGTACGTCAGCGCCTGCTCAACCGCAGCCGACCAGCTCACACCCTTCGCGTCGAACGCCCGCTCGTACCCCTCGCGCGTCGCATGGATCAGGTCCCGGGCGAACTCGCCGTACTGTCTCGAGCGAGCGGCGGGATCACCGCTCACCCGGACGCGCGGGAGGCCGCCGCTCATGCTCCGATCCTCAGGTCGTGCGCGCGGTGCCGGTAGGGCAGGATGTGGTCGAGCAGATTCGAGCTGTACTCGAAACCGGCTTCCACGAGCAGGTCGAGCATCGCCGGCGTGAACTCCCCGATCCAGATCTCCTCGGCGTCGTAATCGAAGCTCAGCGTGGCTGCGAAGGGGCGCCCGCCCGGCCAGTTCGTCATGTCAGTTCGTTCTCCCGCTCTGCGGCATCCGGTGCGGTTCGGTCAGCCAGACCTTGTTCCCCTCCGGATCGAAGAACGTGCGCATCCGGTAGTAGGTTCCGCTCGGATGTCTCCAGACCGTGGTGTCGGTCGCCCACTCGATGTGCGGACCGAGCTCGGCGACCGCCGCGTCCAGGTCATCGACCCGCCAGGCGATCGACTCGATGCCGGGAGGATTCTCATCCCCGTTCACGACGTTCAGCTTCGGATTGGCGCCCCTCCCCGGGAAGAAGAAGATCTCGACGTCGCCCGCCCTCACGGCGAACCAGTCCTCCTCCTCGCTCGTCGGGAATGCGAGCGGCAGGCCGAGAACCCCATGATAGAAGTCGAGCATCCGCTGCTTGTCCTCGAACAGGATGTCGAGATTGTCGAGGCCCCTCAGCAACGCCATCTCACGACGATCGACCTCTGCCCGGAGGTGCTGGGCGAACAGGCCGTCAGGATGATGCTCGAGATCCTCGCGGACCCGGGCCTTCCGCGCCATCAGATCATCGAGGGGAAGCTGCTCATCCGGCGGTCGACGGAAAGAAGGGGCGCGTCGACGACGGAACGTTGACCGGCCGCGTCAGGGAGCCTCCCCCGGCGCCGAGGGCTGCGGCGCGCAGGGAGAGCGGTCAGGAGTCGCACGCCTGAGAGGCGCACGGCGCTACTCGGGCAGCGGGTGCGCCCTGACGGCTCCGTCGACCATCTCGACGACCTCGTCGGCCTCCTCCTGGGCCTGCTCGCCGAGGCGCCCACGGGTGAGCTTGTTCACGATCATCGCGAGTGCGCCATCGCCCGTCACGTTCGTGGCCGTGCCGAAGCTGTCGAGGGCGATGTAGGCGGCGAACATGAGCCCGACCTCCATCTCGCCGAAGCCGAGCATCTGGGCGAGCAGGCCGGCCGCGGCGGCGATCGCGCCGCCGGGCACCCCCGGTGCCGCGATCATCATCACGCCGAGCATCAGGATGAAGGGGAGGTAGGCGCCGAACGACACATCGCCCCCGCTGAGCAGCAGCACCGCGATCGAGAAGCAGATGATCTTCACCATCGAACCGGACAGGTGGATGGTCGCGCACAGCGGCACCACGAACCCGGCGACCGAGTCGGAGACGCCGTTCTTCTTCGTCGACGCGAGTGTGACGGGGATCGTCGCCGCCGAGGACGAGGTCCCGAGCGCCGTGAAGTAGGCGTCGCGCATGTTCCAGAGCGCCCGCAGCGGGTTCCGCCCCGACATCGCTCCCGCGATCGAGTACTGCACGAGCAGCACGACGAGCGTCAGCGCGAAGGAGACGATCACCACGAGCAGGAACTTGCTGACCACCGTGAGCGCCGCGCCGCTGTGGGAGAGGTCCATGAAGATGCCGAAGATGAAGAGCGGCAGCGCGGGAACGATGATCCGGCGGATGAGGGACTCGATGATCGTGCGGAACTCGACCGCTCCCCTGAAGATCACCCGGCTGTGGAAGGCGGTCAGCCCGATGCCGACGACGAAGGCCAGCACCAGCGCGGTCATCACGTCGAGCACGGGCGCGAGCACGATCTCCGTCGCCGAGTCGCTCGGTGCCGCCGTGAGGGTGAAGTATGGGGTGAACGCCGATCCCTCATCCCCCTCGAGCGCGGTGAGGCCGCCGCCCGCCATCGACGGCGTAAAGAGCCACCGGCTCACGAAGTAGGCGAGGAGGCCCGCGAGCAGCGTCGAGCCGTACGCGATCGCGGCCGCCACGCCGAGCCATCTGCCGGCGCCCTTGCCGAGCTCGGCGATCGCCGGAGTGACGAGCCCCATGATGATGAGCGGGACCGCAAAGCCGAGGAAGCCCGAGAAGATCGAGTTGTAGGTCAGGAAGACGTTGCCCAGCCACTGCGGCATCACCGGGCCGGTGACGATGCCGAGGATGATCGCGACGAGGATCCACGCGAGCAGCGGGATCGAACGGAGGAGTTTCATGGAGTGCCTTGCTCTCGGATGGTGGACCGTCACGACGGGCTCCGGATCCGGAGCGTTCCTGTACTCCAGTAATAGTAGGCGCGCGGCGGACCGCCCTGCCAAGTTGGCGCGAAGTGCGGTCTCACGTGGTTAAGGCCGCACTTCGCGCCATGCGAATCGCCGCGAGGGGGAGGCGCACGGCTGGCCGCCGTGCCACGTCGCCGCGAAGCGCGGACGCGGTGCGAACACCCGCGTAGGCTGGTGAGGTGACAGAGAACCGGGAGCGGGCGCCGATCCGCTACGTCGCGATCGGCGACAGCTTCACCGAGGGCGTGGGCGACGAGCAGCTCGACGGCTCGGTGCGCGGCTGGGCGGATCTCGTCGCGCAGGGGCTCGCGAACGCCACGGGCGAGCCGGTCCAGTACGCGAACCTCGCGATCCGGGGGCGCCTGCTGAAGCCCATCATCGCCGAGCAGCTCGAGCCGGCCCTCGCCCTCGGGCCGACGCTCGTGAGCTTCAACGGCGGAGGCAACGACATGCTGCGGCCGCGCACGAACCTGGCGTGGATCGCCGGCGAGACGGAGCAGGCGCTGCGCAGGATCCTCGAGGCCGGAGCGGAACCGGTGCTGCTCGCGGGCGCGAACCCGACCGGCGGACTGCCCGGCGGCGAGCGCGTCGCGGCGAAGGGGGACGCGCTCACCCGCAGGGCCGGCGAGATCGCCGACCGCCTCGGGATCCGCTTCGCCGACAACTGGAACGACGCCGAGCTGGCCGGCCGGCAGTACTGGTCCCGTGATCGGCTGCACCTCTCCGCCGTCGGGCACCGTCGGGTCGCGTCGAACGTGCTGCGCACCCTCGGGTACCGGCACCCGGAGCACTGGGTGATCGAGGCCGCCGCGGTCCCGAGCCCGAGCCGCCGCGAACAGCTCCGCTACGCGCGGGAGCACGTCGTCCCGTGGGTACAACGACGCCTCACCGGCCGCTCGAGCGGGGACGGCCGCTCCGCCAAGCATCCCGCGTGGATCCGCGTGGAACCGCACACCGAGCGCTGACTCCGGGGCGGGAGCGGATCGGGGAATCATCCCAGGGGCGGAGGAGGTTCATACCCGGGTACGATGCCGGGCCGGCGGATCATCGAGAGGATGGGTCCGGACCGCCGGGGCATCCGTGTGCCCGAACCTCTGCCGGGGGTGCGGCCTCGTGACGGCGTGAACCGCCGTGCCAGCTCGAAAGGCCCCGATGACCTTCCTCACCCGCACCAGCCTCAAGAACAGACTCATCGTCGGGCTCACCACACTCGCCGTCGCGGTGCTCGGGGCCTTCTCGATGAGCGCGCTCAAGCAGGAGCTGATGCCGTCGATGCAGGTGCCGATGGCGTTCGTGTCGGTGCAGTCGCCGGGGCTCGCGCCCGAGGACATGGCCCGCACCGTCACTGAGCCCGTCGAGCAGGCGCTCGGCGCGGTTCCCGGGGTGACGCGGGTGACGTCGACGACGTCGAACGCCTCCGCGGACATCACCGTCGAGTGGCCGTTCGACGAGGACGACGAGGACACGCTCCGCACCATCCGCTCCGCGGCGGAAACGCTGAAGTCGTCGTTCCCGAGCGGAACCGAGGTCGAGGTGTTCTCGGGAGGGGCCGAGGACATGCCCGCGATGGTGCTCAGCGCCGGGACCACCGGCGACGAAGCGCGGTTCGGCGAGGCGCTCGCGCAGACGGTCGTCCCGTCGCTGCAGGGCCTGAACGGCGTGCAGCAGGTGACGCTCTCGGGCCGGGAGGAGCAGCGGATCTCGATCGAGCTGCGCCCCGGCGACGTGACGCGGCTGAAGGTCGATCCCGCGCAGATCGCCCCCGTGCTCGAATCCCACGGCGCCGCGCTTCCCGCCGGTCAGGCGCTGTCGGCGGAGGGGCCCGTCTCGGTCACCATCGGCTCCGCTCTGAGCCCCGCCGATGAGGAGAGCGCGGTCGCAGAGGTCTCGGCGCTGCCGATCGCCGTGGAGAACGGCGTGGTCCGCATCTCCGACTTCGCCGACGTCCGAGCCGAGTCCGTGCCCGCCGACTCCATCTCGAGGGTCAACGGCAATCCCGCGCTGACACTCCAGATCACCCCCGCCCGCGGCGCGAACGTCGTGGACATCTCCCACGCCGTCACGGCCGAGCTCGACCGGATCGCTCCGAGCCTCGACGCGGAGTTCGTGACGATCTTCGACCAGGCCCCCTACATCGAGCAGTCGATCCACGACCTGTCGGTGGAGGGCGGCCTCGGCCTGCTCTTCGCGGTGCTCGTGATCCTCGCCTTCCTCGGATCCTGGAGGTCGACCGTCATCGCGGCGATCTCGATCCCGCTCTCGCTCCTGATCACCCTCATCGGCCTGTGGTGGAGCGGCAACACGCTGAACATCCTGACCCTCGGCGCGCTCACGATCGCGATCGGCCGCGTCGTGGACGACTCCATCGTGGTCATCGAGAACATCGCCAGGCGACGAGGGACGGGGCCGCTCACCATCGAGGGCGTCGTCGCGTCCGTGCGTCAGGTCGCCGGGGCGATCACGGCGTCGACGCTCACGACGGTCGCCGTGTTCCTGCCGATCGCCTTCGTGTCGGGCATGGCCGGTCAGCTCTTCCGGCCGTTCGCCGTCACCGTCTCGATCGCGCTGATCGCCTCGCTGGTCGTGGCGCTGACGATCGTTCCCGTGCTCGCGTTCTGGTTCATGCAGCGGCAGCGCGCGACGAACGGAGAGCCGGCGAGCGGAGACGCGGCGAACGGAGACGCGGCGAACGGAGACGAACGGACCGCGGGCTCCGAGCTCGACGAGATCCACACCGCTCCCGATCGCCTGCAGCGCGCGCTCATGCCGGCTCTGGGCGCGACGCGGCGGCACCCGGTGATCACACTGATCGCCTCCGCTCTGATCCTCGTCGCGACGCTCGCGATGACCCCGTTCCTCCAGACGGATTTCCTCGGCTCCTCGGGCAACGAGAGCCTCCGGCTCACCCAGACCCCCAGTCAGACCGGTGAGACGGGCGAGACGGGCGAGACCGGTGAGGGCGCGGATCTCGTCGCCGCTGCCGAGCCGGTCGAGCGGGCGCTCGGCGAAGTGGAGGGGGTGAGAGACGTCATGACGTCGATCCCGCTCGGCGGCCCCGGAGCCGCCGGTGCCGCGGCCGCGGGCGGCACGGGGTCCTCCCCCGCGATCTCCTACGACGTGCAGCTCGAGGACGACGCCGACGCGGAAACGGTCGGCGTCGCCGTGGAACGCGCGCTGGCCGAACTCCCCGACGCCGGAGACGTGCGACTCGAGACGCAGGATCCCTTCGCCGCGGCGGGGAACGGGATCGCACTGCAGATCCGCGGCACGGACCCGGCCGCCCTGCGCGAGGCGAGCGATCTCCTGGAGGAGGAGCTGACGGATGCTCGCGGTGTGCAGTCCGTCACGAGCGAGCTCGCGGGTGAGCAGCCGGTGGTGCGCGTGAAGCTCGACGAGGCGAAGGCTGCGGGGCTCGGCTTCGATCGGGCGCTCGTCGCGCGCGCAGTGCAGGAGGCGCTCGAGGGCCAGACGGTGGGACGCCTGATGCTCGAGGGGCGCGAGCGCGACATCGTGCTGCGGACACCGGGCGCTGAACGCGGAGCCGAGCAGCTGGCGGAGATCGTGCTGCCGGTCACCCCGCAGCAGACGGCCGCCGCGCAGAAGCAGGCCGCCGATGCGCTCCAGGAGAAGGCGGAGGCCTCCGCGGAGGAGGCCCGCCTCGCGGCGAACGCCGAGCTCACCGATCAGCTGAACGAGGCCGCGGCGCAGCGCACCGATCTGGTCGCGCAGCTCGGCGCGCTGAACGAGCAACTCGCCCTCCTGCAGAGCACACCCGTCACCCCTGAACCGCCGCGTACGCCCGAGGAGGACTCCGCGATACGGGCCCAGCAGGAGCGCGCGGAGCAGCTCGCGGCGGTCGAGGGCGCCATCGCGGGGGCGCAGAGCGGGATCGAGGGCATTGACGAGCAGATCTCGATGCTGCGGCAGTCGCAGAGCGACGCGGCCGCCCAGTTGGCGGAGCAGCAGCAGGCCGCTGCCGAGCAGGAGGCCGCGAGCGAGGTCACGGGAGCCCCGATCGTGCTCGCTGACATCGCCGCGGTCGAGGAGGAGCTCACCGCGCCGACCGTCACCCGGGCCGACGGCGAGCGTCAGGTCGCCCTCACGGTGACGCCGCGCAGCGGCCAGCTCGACGCCGCGAACGCCGCGGTCGAGCGCGCCATCGCCACCGCGGAGCTTCCGGCGGGCGTCAGCTTCGAACTCGGCGGCGTCAGCGCCGAACAGGACGACGCCTTCGCTCAGCTGGGCGCGGCGATGCTCGCCGCCATCATGCTGGTGCTGCTCGTCATGGTCGCCACCTTCCGCAGCTTCCGCGGACCCTTCGTGCTGCTGGTGTCGATCCCCTTCGCCGCCACCGGCGCGATCCTCGGCCTGCTCCTCACGAACACGCCGCTCGGCCTGCCGGCGCTCATCGGCCTGCTCATGCTGATCGGCATCGTGGTGACCAACGCGATCGTGCTCATGGACCTCGTGAACCGCCTTCGCGCGAGCGGCGCCTCCCTGGAGCAGGCCGTCGAGCACGGCACGCGCCTGCGGCTGCGGCCGATCCTGATGACGGCGGCGGCCACGATCTTCGCGCTGGTCCCGATGTCCCTCGGGCTCACCGGCGGAGGGGTCTTCATCTCGCGCCCGCTCGCCATCGTGGTCATCGGCGGACTCATCTCGTCCACGCTGCTCACCCTCGTGCTCGTGCCGATCCTCTACACGCTCGTCGAGCGGCGCCGGGATCGCAAGCTGGCGAAGCGCGAGACCCGACGCGAGAAGCGCGAGGCCCGACGGGAGGAGCGGCTGGCCGCACGCGCGGAGGCGCGCGAGGCGCAGCGCGCGCTCAAGACGTCCGGTGATCCAGGTGCGCTGCCTTCAGGCCCGACCCCGTGAGGATCACCGCCGTCGTCTCCTCGGGGCGGACCGCTCCGCTCGCGAGGAGACGAGCGTGCGCGGCCGCGGCCGTCGCGCTCGTCGGCTCGGCGAAGAGTCCGCACTCGGCAAGTCCGCGCCGCGCCGCGAGGATCTCCTCCTCGGGCACGGCCACGGTCCCACCCCGGCTCTCACGGACCGCGGCGAGCATCTCGGCGAGGCGCAGCGGGCTCCGGATCACGGTGCCCTCGGCGACGGTCGGCCGCACGGGCCGGTCCCGCTCTCCCCGGAACGCGGCGTCGAGGGGCGAGCAGTTGAGCGGCTGCGCCGCGTAGAGGCGAGGGATCCGCTCGATCCGCCCCGCGCGCTGCAGCTCGCGGAAGCCGAGGAAGCAGCCGAGCAGACTGCTTCCCGCTCCCACCGGCACGACCACGCTGTCGGGAGCCCGGAAGCCGAGGTCCTCCCAGAGCTCGTAGGCGAGGGTCTTCGTCCCCTCGAGGAAGAACGGCTGCCAGTTGTGACTCGCGTAGAAGCCGTCGCCCCGCTCCGAGGCGGCGATCGCGGCCTCCTGGGACGCCTCCCGGGGCCCGTCGACGAGCTCGATCCGCGCTCCGTAGGCGCGGGCCTGAGCGAGCTTCGCCGGCGAGGTGCTCGCGGGCGCGAACACGGTGACGTCGAGACCGCCCGCGGCCCCATACGCCGCGATCGCCGCGCCGCCGTTGCCCGAGCTGTCCTCGATGACGCGCTCGACGCCCTGCGCGCGGAGCGCCGACAGCATGACGCTCGCACCCCGATCCTTGAAGCTGCCGCTGGGCGAGAACCACTCGAGTTTGAAGCGGGTCCGCGACCCCGCCCACTCGCCCTCCACGAGCGGGGTGCACCCCTCCCCGAGGGTGATCGGATCCGGGATCCCGATCGGCAGCGCGGCGCGATAGCGCCAGATGCTGCGGGTCCCGCCGTCGATGTCATCGGGATCGATGCCCGGGCCGGGCGACACCATCAGCGGCGTTCCCTCGTCCGAGCGCCAGCGCGGCTCGTCGATCGGGTAGCGCGCACCCGACTCGGGATCGAGGTAGGCGGGATGCGTCATACGTCCCAGCCTACGTCCGTCCGCCTCCCCCGGCCCCGCCGGCCACCGTGCCGGCGGCTCCGCCGCCCCCCGCGGACGCGTCGACGACCGCGCCCGCCGCCCCGGTCACGGCACCGCCCCGCGCCGCGGCCATCCGCGCCGCCCGGCGTCCGAGCCACGACACGGTGAGGTTGATCGCGAGGTAGATCACCACGGCGACCAGCCAGAAGGTGAACATGTAGCGGTTGCCGTAGTAGTTGGACATGTTCTTCACCGTCGACGCGAGCTCCGCGTACGCCACGATGTACCCGAGCGAGGTGTCCTTCAGCAGCACGACCATCTGAGCGATGAGGATCGGCAGCATCTGTGTGAACGCCTGCGGAAACTCGATGATGAGCCGGGTGTGCACCGGGGTGAGCCCGATCGAGAGCCCTGCTTCGCGCTGCCCCTTGCTCAGCGAGACGATACCGGCCCGCAGCGCCTCCCCGACGATCGCCCCGTTGTAGACGATGAGCGCGATCACGACGGCCCAGAACGCGCCCGTCGAGGCGACGAGCAGGATGAAGAGCATCATGAGCAGCACCGGCATGCCGCGGAAGAACTCGAGCACGACCGTCACCGGGATCCGGATCAGCAGGCTGTCCGCGAGTCGTCCGAAGGCGAAGAGCACCCCCAGCAGGAGCGCTCCGGCCATCGCCACGACCGCCGCGCGCAGCGTGTTCCACACGCCCTCGCCGATCCCCTGCCACACCTCGGAGTAGGCGAGGGCGTCCCATCGGGAGGGATCGAGCATGCCGGGCGTCTCGTTGCCGTTGACGGCGACCTGCGGCTGCGCGAGCCGCCAGACGACCCACCCGAGGAGCGCCGCGAGAGCGAGGACGCCGACGACCGAGATGACCCGCGAGCGCCGACGCGCCTTGGGGCCGGGAGCATCGTAGAGAACCGTTGCCTGACTCATCGCAGCACCCGCACCTTCTTCTCGATCTGCCCGGCGATCAGGCCGAGCGGGATCGTGATCAGCAGATAGAAGCAGGCGACGCCGACGAGGATCGCGATCACCGCGTGCCCGTTCGCGTTGGTGAGGGTCCTCGCCGTCGCGAACAGTTCGACGACGAAGAAGCCGCCCGCGACCGAGGTGTTCTTCGTGAGCGCGATGAACACGTTGATGAGCGGCGGCACCACCATCCGCAGCGCCTGCGGCAGCACGATCAGGGTCAGGGTCTGACCGAAGGCGAGGCCGATCGAGCGAGCCGCCTCGGCCTGCCCCACCGGGACGCCGTTGATGCCGCTCCGCAGCGCCTCCGCGACGAACGGCGACGTGTAGATCGCGAGGCCGATGGAGGCCAGGGCCTCGTACGGCGGCCGGTTCGGCGCGATGAGCGGCAGCACGAACACCATGAAGAACAGCAGCAGCGTGAGCGGCACGTTGCGCACGAGCTCGGTGTACACGGTCGCGAACCCCCGCAGCGAGGCGACCGGCGAGATCCGCATCGTGGCGACGAGGAGGCCGATCGCCATCGCCCCCAGGCCGCCGAAGAGCAGCAGCCTCAGCGTCATCAGGAACCCGGCGCCGATGGTGCCGAGGTTCGCGAACACTACATCCACGATGCAGATCCCTTCGTCGGGGTCGAGGAGTCGGCGGGGCGGCGATCACGCCGCCCCGCCCGCCGGTCAGTAGCGGTCGACGGTCGGCGGCTCGGGCGTGGAGAGCACCTTGCCCGCCGTGCGATCCCAGGCCGCGGCCCATTCGCCGTCCTCGAACGACTGTTCCAGGACGTCGTTGATGAAGT
>JAPSIU010000275.1 GCA_031178565.1 Leucobacter sp.
CTCACGCTCGTCCCCCACGATCCAGACGTTGTTCTCCAGGGCGACGCCCTCGACCGGGAACCCCTCGCGTCCGGCGCCGATCATCCCGCTCGTGACGACTCGCTCGATCCGTGCGTCTGCCACGTCCACCTTCTCTCTTCCGGTTCTCCGGCTACGCCCGCGTCACGGCCACCGGGCAGGGGAGCGCCTGCAGGACCCCGTGGCTGACCGAGCCGAGCAGCAGCCGGGAGATGCCGCCGCGGCCGCGACTGCCGACGACGAGCAGCTCTGCGCCCTCCGCGGCCTGCACGAGCGCGGCGACGGGAGGCGCCTGCACGATCTCTCGGCGGATCTCGAGATCGGGATAGCGCTGAGCCAGTCCGGCGGTGCCGATGGCGATGGCCTCCTCCGCGGCGCTGCGCTGCGACTCCACCAGTTCCTCGCTCCACAGGTACTCGAGGCCCGGCGTGAGCGGGGGCATCCAGGCGTAGACCGCGATGAGGGGGACGCCCCGGAAGGAGGCCTCCTCGGCCGCGAACGCGATCGCCTTCCGCGACGGATCGGAGCCGTCGATGCCGACGACCACACCCGCGTTGGGGCGCAGCTCGCTCGGGGGCACGACGACCACCGGGCAGCGCGCGACGGCCGCGACCTTCACCGCACGGGTGCCGAAGAACGACCCGGCGAAGCGGCTGCCGTGATGAGCCCCGAGGATGAGGAGATCGGCGCGCTTGGACGCCTCCTCGACCTCGGCGATGGGGTGGCCGACCACGGCGGTGCCGGTGATCGGCCCCGTGAAGCCGAGGCTCCTCGCGTACTCGGTCTCGGCGCTCAGCATCTGCTCGGAGGCGCGCTGAGCCTCGGACAGGAACGCCACGCTCTCTGAGAGGAAGGAGTCGTCGGCCACGTGCAGCAGCTCGACCGACGCGCCGCGCTCGGTGGCCCGGGCGAGGCCCCACGCGAGCGCGACCTTGCTCTGCTCCGAGCCGTCTACTCCGATCAGATACTTCTCGGACATCATCGGTCCTTTCTCTAGGGGTCTTCGGTGCGGGACGTCGTGTCGGGGCCTCGGCTCCTCGTTATTCCTCGAGCGCCGGAAGGTGCGCGGGGTGGCCGCCGGAGAGCTGCTCGATGATGCGCACCACCTGGCAGCTGTATCCGTACTCGTTGTCGTACCAGACGTAGAGCACGGCGCTGTCGCCGGTCACGATGGTCGCCAATCCGTCCACGATGCCGGCGCGGTTCGAACCGACGAAGTCGGTCGAGACGATCTCGGGGGACTCGACGTAGTCGATCTGCGTCCGCAGCGCGCCGGTGAGCGAGACTCGGCGCAGGAACTCGTTGATCTCCTCCCGGCTCGTCTCGGTCTCGAGCTGGAGGTTGAGCACCGCCATCGAGACGTCGGGCGTGGGAACGCGGATCGCGTTGCCGGTGAGCTTGCCCTCGAACTCGGGGAGCGCCTTCGACACGGCCTTCGCCGCACCCGTCTCGGTGAGCACCATGTTGAGCGCGGCTGAGCGGCCGCGCCGGTCTCCCTTGTGGAAGTTGTCGATGAGGTTCTGGTCGTTCGTGTACGAGTGGACCGTCTCGACGTGGCCGCGCTTCACCCCGAAGCGGTCGTTGATGACCTTGAGCACGGGCGTGATCGCGTTCGTCGTGCACGAGGCGGCGCTCAGGATGGTGTGCTCTGGGGTGATCCGGTCGTGGTTCACGCCGTAGACGACGTTGAGCATGTCGCCCTTGCCCGGAGCCGTGAGCAGCACGCGCGAGATGCCCCGGTTGCGCAGATGCTGGCCGAGGCCCTCGGCGTCGCGCCACCTGCCGGTGTTGTCGACGAGGATCGCGTTCTCGATGCCGTACTCGGTGTAGTCGACGCTGGCCGGGTCGTTCGAGTAGATGACCTGGATTCGGACGCCGTTCGCGAGGATCGCGTTCTCCTCCTCGAGCACCTTGATGGTGCCGTTGAAGGGACCGTGGACCGAGTCGCGGCGCAGCAGGTTCGCGCGCTTCACCAGGTCGCTCTCGGAACCCCTGCGCACCACGATCGCACGCAGGTTGAGGCCGTTGCCGCTGCCGGAGTGGTCGATGATGATACGGGCCAGGAGGCGGCCGATCCGACCGAAGCCGTAGAGTACGACATCGGTGCCGGTACCCGGCTGCGCGTCGATCGCGGGCGCGAGAGCCTCGCGGAGGTAGGCCTCGAGGTCGTCCGCTCCCGAGGAGCGGAAGCTGTTCGCGAGCAGCGCGAGATCCACCGAGACGGGGCCGGGCTGGATCGAGGCGAGCGCCTCGACGATCGCCGATGTCTCCTCGAGCGGCAGCTCGACGTCGTCGATCTTGCGGGCGAAGCTGTGCGCTCGGATGATGTCGATCGCCGAGCGTCCCACCAGGCTGCGGCCGTGCACGGACATCACCACGTCGTGGTCGCGGTAGAGCTGCCCGATCAGCGGAATCATCCGCTCTGCGAGTTCCTGCTTCGCCTTCCACGCTTCAAGGTGAGCATCAGCACGCTGGTTCATGTGAACGGAGGGTTCCTTTCGGATGATGTGAGCTTCGGCCTGCCCGCCGGCGCCGGTTCGGCGTCACCTCCAGTATCCCACGCGGATCGGTGCCGTGGCCCGGCAACCGCGGCGATCCCGCGACACCGCCTTCCGTATGACATCGTGTGACGCCGGAATTTCCCGTGAGGCGCTCGAATGCCGCAGTCTGGTACATGTGACCGCACCGGAATCGCGGCCCGTGCATCCGACTTCGGATCGAGGAAGAGGACCAACATGACTGTCAAGAAGCGCGGCCTTCTCGCCGCATCGCTCACCGCGCTCGCACTCGCGACCACGACCGCGCTCGCCGGCTGCGCGGCTCCCGCGTCCGATGAGGGCGACGGCGGCCAGGGCGGCTCCGGCGAGCCCGTGAAGATCGGCGTCGTCGGCGCGAGCGACCCCTACTGGGAGACGTTCACCGCTGCAGCGGCCGAGGAGGGCATCGAGGTCGAACTCGTCGACTTCACCGACTACAACCAGCCCAACCCGGCGCTGAGCGAGGGCGAACTCGACCTCAACCAGTTCCAGCACATCCAGTACCTCGCGGACTACAACGTCAGCAACGACGACGACCTCGTCCCGATCGGCTCGACCGCGATCTACCCGCTGGGCGTGTTCTCGACCAAGCACGAGAAGCTCGAGGACATCCCCGAGGGCGGCACGGTCGCGGTGCCGTCGGACCCCAGCAACCGCGCCCGCGCCCTGAACGTGCTGCAGGCGGCCGAACTCATCGAGCTCTCCGACGGCGGCACCCTGTTCTCGACGCCCGACGACATCGACGCCGACGCGTCGAAGGTCGAGGTGACCGAGATGGACGCCTCCTTCACCGCGACGTCGCTCGCGGACGTCGACGCCGCCGTCGTCAACAACGACTTCGTCACCGACGCGGGGCTGAAGTTCTCCGACGCCCTCTACCAGGACGATCCCGAGGACGAGGGCGCCAAGCCCTTCATCAACATCTTCGCGGCGAAGGCTGAGGACAAGGACAACGAGGAGTACCTGAAGCTGGTCGAGATCTACCAGACCAACGAGGAGGTGCAGGCGGGCGTCTTCGAGAACTCGGGCGACAGCGCGATCATGCTGAACACCCCCGTCTCGGAGCTGGAGGAGATCCTCGCCGACTCCGAGGAGCAGGTCCGCGAGAGCCGCGGCTGACTCCGGCATCCGCACCGCATAGGATCGGGGCGTCCGGATTTCCTCCGGACGCCCCTCCCGTATCACCAGGAATGAGGAGACGCCGATGACACGCGTGCAGATGCTCGGGGTGGGCAAGCGCTATCCCGGTCGCGGCAAGGCCGCCTCTCCGATCGTCGCCGTGGAGGACGTCACGGCCGACGTGGCATCGGGGGAGATCCACGCGGTCATCGGGTACTCCGGAGCCGGAAAGAGCACCCTGCTGCGGCTCGTGAACGGACTCGAACCCGCGACCTCGGGCAGGATCCTCGTGGGCGAGGACGAGATCACGAGCCTGCCGGAGTCGAAGCTCCGCGAGGTGCGCGGCCGCATCGGCATGATCTTCCAGCAGTTCAACCTGTTCCACTCGAAACGGGTCGCGGGGAACGTCGAGTACCCCCTCGTCGTCGCGGGAATGCCCGCGGAGCAGCGCAGGGCGCGGGTCGCCGAGCTGCTCGAC
>JAPSIU010000276.1 GCA_031178565.1 Leucobacter sp.
TCCGACACCGAGGCCGACGAGTTCGAGGCCGCGCTCGCGCAACTGCTCGACGGCGAACTGCCGCCGCACGACGCGGGGAACGATACGGACGGCTCCGACCGGAAGGAATAGGAGGGACGACCCCCGTCGTGTCCGACGGGAAGGCCTGCCCTTCTCCGTCCACAGAGGCGGCATAGAACTCGGGGACGACGGATCTCGGGATCCTCTGTGGATAACCCGCATTCCGGCCCTCGGAGGGCCGAGACTCCTTCCATGGACGACGCCATCACACGCATCCACCCCGACCTGCCGCTCTGCTGGGAGGACGCCGACACGCTGCGCGTCGGCTTCGAGCGCGCATACGCTCGTGTACCGACGCCCTCCGCCGGGGTCCAGCGTCTGATCGGCGCACTCCGCTCGGGGGTCCGCAGCGACGGGATCGCCCAGGAGGCCAGACGGATGGGCGCGTCGCCCCGGGAGACGCGGGAGCTGCTGGCCGCACTGAGCCCCGCGCTGGTGGTGATGCGTCGGACGGCGCCTCCCGCGGATCTCCCGCCTCCGTTTCGGCGTCCGGCTGCTCTCGGGGCGCACCCGCTCCTGCGTACGCGTCTCAGCGACGACGGCAGAGCGGTCGAGTGCCTGCGCGAGGGACTGCTCTCCACGGGCCTCTGCGTATTCGACGAGGGCACCGCGGGCGGAGCCGCCGCAGACCTCGTGATCCTCGTCGAACGTTACCTGGAACCGCTCGAACGCGCGCAGCGCTGGCTCATCGACGCCGTACCGCATCTGCTGCTGCGATTCACCGATCGCGCCATCCACGTGGGTCCCATCGTGCGCGCCGAGGGCGCGCCCTGCCACACCTGCATCGCTCTCGCCATGCTCGCAGTGGATCCGGCCCTCCCGACCCTCGCAGCCCAGCTGTACGGGAAAGCGCCGAGGAGCGAGTGCGCGGCCGGCGGCCACATGGCCGCCGCGCTCGCCGGGGTCTTCATCCGCAACTGGCTGGCGGGCAGGCCGGAGGCTCACGGCACGCGGGCGGTGATTCCCGTCGAACGGGGGCTCGTCTCCGATGCTCCGCGGTTCGAGGCGGTCCTCCCCCACGCGGAGTGCGCATGCGGTCAGTGAACGATCCCGGCCTCCGCGAGAAACCGAGAGGGGGTACGCGTCTCTCTCGCGCCTCCCGCGACGCCAGAGAGGCGGAGCACGTCGCGCGCGCGTGTGAAGGCGACGTAGCAGAGACGCCGTTCCTCCTCGATGCTCTCCTCGTCGACGGCGTGGGCGATGGGCAGGATCCCCTCGCTCATCCCCGCGACGTGCACCATCGACCACTCCAGGCCCTTCGCCGCGTGGATCGCGCTCAGCGTCACGGACTCGAGCGTCGGCTCGTGCTGCGCGCGCTGCCGGGCGAGCAGCTCCTCGCTGAACTCTCGGATCCCCGTTCCCGGCGGCATCTCGTCGACCAGCGAGAGCAGCGCGCTCAGCGCCTCCCAGCGTTCTCGTTCAGCGGGGCCCTCTGGCGGTCTCGAGCTCCAGCCCCCGGCCCGGAGCACGTCGCTCACGATCTGGAACAGCGGGCGCGGATCGGCCACTTTGGCCTCGCCCCGGATCAGCATGACGGCCTGGCGCACATCGGCGCGCTCGAAGAAGCGCTGCGCGCCGTGCACCCGGACGCTGACGCCGCGCTGCTGCAGCGCCTCCTCGAATCGAGCGGACTGCGCGTTCATGCGGTAGAGCACCGCGATCTCCGACGGCCGCGTACCCGAGGCGATCGCCCCCGCGATGGACTCGGCGACGGCGATCGCCTCGTCGTGCTCGGTCGCGAACCACTCGAAGTTCGGCGCTCCCGCGGCACCGCCCGCCGGGCTCCGCGTCGCGCCCCCGCTCGTACTGTCGGTGGCGACCTTCTCCGGCCGGACGTCCCGCGCCGCGCGCAGCGTGAGAGCGCCGGGCCGATCCCGCATCAGTCGGTTCGAGAGCCGGACGATCGGCTCGGCCGAGCGATAGTTGCGCTCGAGCCTCACCTCTCGCGCGTGCGGGTACTCGGAGCCGAAGCGGAGCAGATAGGAACTCGATGCACCCGCGAAGGAGTAAATCGTCTGGCTCGCATCGCCGACGACGCAGAGGTCGTCCCGGTTGCCGAGCCACATGTTGAGGAGAGCGTGCTGCAGCGGCGAGACGTCCTGGTACTCGTCCACGGTGAAGAAGCGATACCGCTCCCGCACCTGCAGAGCCGCCCGCGGTTCGGTCTCGAGCATGCCGGTGAGCAGCACGAGCACGTCCTCGAAATCGACCTGCCGCCGCTCCTCGAGCAGGGCGGCATAGCCGCGATGCACCTCGAGCAACTGCTCGGGGGTCAACCCCCGAGGGATCGGGCGCTCGCCGATCCGGGCCTCGTAGCCGTCGATGCTCAGCATCGACGTCTTGCGCCACTCGATCTCCGAGGCGATGTCGCGCAGGGCCTCTCCGCTCAGCCGCAGCCCCTGCGACTCGACGACCTGCGAGACTGCCGCGACCTTGCCCGGAAGCACCTGCGGCGCCGCACCCCCGATGAGCTGCGGCCAGAAGTGCCCGAGCTGCGCGAGCGCAGCGCCGTGAAAGGTCTGAGCGCGGACGCCTTCGGCGCCCAGCGCGCGGAGCCTCCCCTGCAACTCCCCCGCGGCCTTGCGCGTGAACGTGACCGCGAGCACACGATCCGCCGCGTACACGCCGCTCCGCACCCCGTACGCGATCCGATGGGTGATCGCGCGGGTCTTGCCGGTACCGGCGCCCGCGAGAACCGAGACGGGGCCCCGCAGGCACTCGGCGATCTCGCGCTGCTCGGGGTCCAGCGGCGCCAGTATCTCCTCAGCCTCGCCCGCCACCGAGGTCCCCCTCCTCGACCCAGGCGTCGATCATCCAGCGTGCGATCGATACGGGCATGGGCAGCGTCAAGCCCGGAGCGGGATCCCGAAGCTCGTCCCGGGTGAACCAGCGCAGCTCCGATATCTCCTCCGGATCGGGCCGGAGCTGCTCGGGATCGACGCCTTCGGCGAGCGTCGCCCTGAAGCCGAGCATGAGCGAGCGCGGGAACGGCCAGGGCTGAGACGCCACGTACCGGACCTCCCCGAGCCGGACGCCGGACTCCTCGTACACCTCGCGGAGCACGGTCTGCTCGAGGGACTCCCCGGCCTCGACGAAACCCGCGAGCAGAGAGAAGCGCCCGGCCTCCCACAGGGCGTTCGAACCGAGAAGGACTCGCCCCTCGTGCTCCACGAGCACGATGACGGCGGGATCCGTGCGGGGGAAGTACTCGCCCCCGCGCTCGTCGCGCCTCGCCCAGCCGCCGAGCTCGGGAGTCGTCATCCGCCCGTCGCGCGGCGAGAAGCCTGCGGCCTCGTGCCAACGCAGCAGCGCCGACGCCACGGCGAGCAGCTCGCGCTCAGTGTCCTCGAGTTCGCTGCCGACTTCGAAGGGGTGCATCCAGTGTTCGCCCGGAACTCCCGCGCCGTCCTTCCGGTCCGTCAGGGCCGTCGCGAACACCGGGCCGTTCTCGTCCCGCCCGAGATAGACGTGCCGGACTCCGCCGTCGCCGTCGGAGAGTACGAACACCCCGCTCGTCGGAACGAGCGCCAGACGCGGTGATCCGTCCTGCCCCGTCGTCACCGGGACCTCGAGGCCTCGCATGCGGAGCACGCGCGCGCCCGTCTCGGCCCACGCCGCGCTGAGCAGCTCGGGATCCGCGCGGGTCGCAGCGTCACGATCGAGCCGCCCGCCGGCGATCGGAGGCACTCCCGAAATCATCGTCTCTCCTTCTCGTCGCGCGCCTCGGATGCGTCGTCCCGATCCCCGCGACTTCCCTCGGTGTGTGCGGTTCGGTGCGCGTGGCGCGGCTTCCGTTTCGTCGCTGATGCCTACCCTGAGTACATGGCCAGCATTCCTTTCACTCTAGCCGCGCTCGCGACCTCGGCGGTGCCGGGGCTCGCGGTGACCGGAGCCCGGGAGCACGAGGAGGACGACGAATTCGTCTCCGCCGTGGTGGTCGGAGACGTGGGCGAGGTCGTCGATCTGAACCTGGAGCGTCCCGCCGCGACGCTCTCCGGGGGCGAGGCCCAGCGCATCCGTCTCGCAACGCAGATCGGCTCCGGCCTCGTCGGCGTGCTCTACGTCCTCG